>JACDNU010000004.1 GCA_017656505.1 Archaeoglobus sp.
GTTTGAAAGTGTGAAAAAAGAGATTAGATTGTTGATTTTGCAAGGACCCTAAAAAGGGATAATAAAAAGGCTTGAGAACGTCGTAAGCATATCAAAGTCCGTTGGAGATGTGAAGATCACAGCTTGTATAACCACCCTCAAACTCCTAGGTATAGATAAAAGAGAGCTTCCGAGCTGGGTTGATGGAGTCGGAGGACTTGCTGAAGTGCTCTCAATGGAGAGTGTGATATTCATCTAATTTTTTGAAAGGATTTGAAAGGGCTGAGGCGAGGTAAGGCGAGACTAGTTGTAGTTCTCTATGCCTAGATTCCACAGTATAAACATAGTCTCAGGTTGTACTCCACTGCATCCAATTTGTAAAGGTGATATAAAAACTCAAGTTTACAATGGAAGAAAAATCAGCAAAAAATATATATGGTTAGCATCTAATTACACCAAAAATCTTAACGTGGTTCAAATGGAGGAAAAGTTCGACGCGATAATCGTTGGGGCTGGAGCAGCTGGCTTGGGCGCTGCCTACAGACTCGCAAAGAACGGATTCAACGTTGTTGTGCTGGAAAGAGGTCAGAGAATAGGGGCCAAGAACGTTTATGGTGGCAGAATTTACAGCCACGTTTTCGAGAAAGAAATCCCGGAATTCACCAAGGAAGCTCCCGTAGAACGATGGGTGAAGAAGGAAAGGCTGACCTTCATGAACGAAAGCGATGCTGTTAGCCTTGAGCTCTTCTCAAGCGATCAAAGCTCGTTCATAGCAATCCTCTCAAAATTCAACGAGTGGCTGGGCAAGAAAGTTGAGGAGGCTGGCGGCCTGGTAATCCCCGGCTTCAAGGTGGACGATCTAATAATCGAGGATGGAGCGGTAAAGGGGATCGTGGCAGGAGAGGAGAAGCTTTATTCCGATGTAGTCATAGATGCAGAGGGAATAAACCCGATTCTTGCTATGAAAGCTGGTTTAAGAGGCGACTGGAAACCAAACCAGGTTGCGGTTGGTGTTAAGGAGGTAATAAAGCTGTCGGAAGAGAAAATCAACGATCTCTTCGATCTCAACGAAGGAGAAGGCATGGCAAATCTGTTCCTTGGCTACCCAACCAAGTACGGACTGGGGGGAGGCTTTCTCTATACAAACAAAGACACAATCTCATTAGGCATAGTTGTCAGAATTGATAGCGCGATAGCGAAGCAGATCGCCGTCTACGACATCGTTGAGGACTTCAGGCTTCACCCCTTCATAGCTCGCATACTGAAGGAAGGAAGTCCGATCGAGTATTCTGCCCATCTCGTTCCGGAGGGCTACCACGTTCCTTCGAAACTAGCTGCCAACGGAATCCTGCTTGCCGGAGATGTTGCAGGCTTTGTGCTAAACAGAGGTCTGACGATCAGAGGAGTTGATCTTGCTTTTCTTTCAGGCTTGCTTGCAGCAGAAACGGTTAAGGAGGCTCATGAGGCAAAGGACTTCTCCGAAACCACACTGAAAGCTTACGAAAGCAAGCTAAGGAATTCAATCGTTATAAACGAACTTGAAGCCTTCAAAAAAGCCTCCACGCTGCTCAGCAATCTCAGGTTCTATGAAACCTATCCGCAGCTGGTTTGTGAAGTTTTGAAAGAAGCTTACACAATTGGCGAGAACTCTCAAAAGATCTATCCAATTCTGAGGGAGAAGATGAAGGGCAGAATCTCTCTTCTCACTCTGATAAGAGATCTGATCTCGGCGGTGAGGAATCTATGACTGAGGAAGGCGGTAAGGAATTTATGAGTGGTTTTGGCGGAATAGCCAAGGCTCGACAGAATAAACCAGGGTGGAATTTATGACTGAGGAAAGTAGAGCTGGAAATAGAGAAAAACTCTCAATTGAGTCAAGACTCGGGCTCGTTGCCTTCACAATAGACAGCGAACCCCACATAAAGCTTAAGGAGTGCAAAGACTGCAAAGCTAGATACTGCTTATTCGTCTGCCCAGCAAAGCTTTATACCGAAGAAAATGGCGAAATCAAATTCAACTACGAAGGCTGTCTTGAATGCGGCACCTGCAGAATAGCTTGCCCACAAGATCTCGACTGGAATTATCCAAGGGGAGGCTTCGGAGCACACTACCAGTACGGGTGATTGGTTATGGTGGACGAAAATTCTAGCCTGATTAATTTTTTTAAAATTCCGAAAGATTTAAGAGTTAGGCTGTATGAAAGATTTAAAGTAAATTTAGCAAATTTTGAGGTGGTTTGAATGGAAAGGATTTTGGAATACCCGAAAGATCCGGTATTAACCTTCTCGAAGGAGGAAGAACTCTTTCGGCAGATGGTGAGGGAATTTTGTGCAAAGCATATTGAGCCAAACTGGATTGAGGTTGATAAGGCTGCTGAAAAAGATCCAATGAACATGCCTCTAGATCTGATCAAAAAAATGGGACAGCAAGGATTGTTCTGCATACCATGCAGCGAAGAATATGGCGGCCAGGGTGGAACCTATACGATGGCAACCATCGCAACTGAAGAAATAGCTTATGCAGATCCTTCTGTTGCTTTAGCTGTTTACGCCTTGCTGAACAACGGCTGGCCTTTTGCCTTGGAGCTTTTTGGCAACGAAGAGATTTGCAGCGAAATTCTGCCAGAAGTTGCCAAAGGCAATGCCTTCTTTGGAATAGCTTCAACAGAACCTCAAGGAGGCTCAGATGTAGCGGGCATAAGAACGAGAGCCGAGAAAAAGGGAGATGTCTACGTCTTCAACGGAGAGAAAGCTTACATCAGCGGAGTTGGAGAGGTGCAGAAGCTTCCATGGGGTGGAGGGTGGTTCCTTGTAGCTAGAACTGGCGGAGAAGGACATAAAGGCTTGTCAGCCTTTGCTTTCCTTGCCAGAAAGAATGGAGAGCTCGGCAAAGGCTGGAATCCAACGCTGTATGAGGACATAGGCAGACATGGCCTCACAACAGGAGGCTTCATACTCAACGACTTCGAGCTCGAAGCCAAATATCTCCTCGGCGAGGAAAACAAAGGTTTCTACCACGTCATGGAAGGGTTCAATCTGGCAAGGATAGTCGTTGCCGCTGCAACCATAGGAGCGGCAAGATGGCTGCTTGAGAAAGCAGTGGAATGGTTCAGGAGCAGAAAGCTCTTCGGCAGGCACATCTCATCCTTCCAGGGAGTAAGCTTCAAATTCGCAGAGCTTTACGCAAGATGGGAGGCTGCTCGCTACTTCGTATATCGAGCTTCAAGGCTTGCAGATAAGATCTACATGGAGAAGGACCCAAGCCTGAGTCCAAAGGATTTGAACGTTCCTGTTGCCCTTGCAAAGAACTATGGGCCAGAGACTTGCGTTGATCTGGCAGAAGAAGTCATGAAGTGGTATGGGGCCTACGCTTTCACCAAGGAAGCGCCAATCTTCAGAGCATGGCTAGGGCCTTTCTCGTATGTTATTGGAGCTGAAGGAGCACAGAACATAATGAAAGTTATCATAGCGAGAGATCTCATCGGTAAGGAATTCATTCGATAGCTGAAAGGTGAAGGCCATGGACATCATAGTCTGCATAAAGCAGTCATACGATGTTCAGCAGCTCAAGTTCGATCCTAAAACGGGAGAACCGATGCTCGCAGGGGCTCCAAGAAAAATGAGTGACATGGACAGAAGAGCGCTTGAAGAGGCTTTAAGAATCAAGGAAAAAGTTGGTGGTAGCGTAAAAACGGTGACAGTCGGCCCACCAGAAACCAGAGATGTTGTTAAAGAGATCTATGCGATGGGTGCTGACGAAGCTTTCGTCGTGGCAGACATGAAGCTGGACAAAGCAGATCCAGATCTCACAGCGAAGTTAATCGTGGAAACCATAAAGAAAATTGGGAATTTCGATTTGATCTTGGCTGGAGCAGCTTCAACCGATGAATACAGCTGGCAGATCCCGGCTAAGGTTGCTGCTCTGCTCAATCTTCCATTTTTCCAGAATGCCGTTTCGCTTTCAGTAGATGGCGAACTCATTGCCGAGTGCGATTTGGGAGATGCTATCTACAAGTTCAAGTCTTCTCTGCCAGCTGTTGTTTCAGTTTCCTTGGAGATCAACGAACCGAGAATCCCAACACTTTCAGCGATTCTTAAAGCCTCGCGTAAGCAGTTCACAGATTTCCGCCTTGAAGATCTTGGCGTTGACGCGGTTACCGAGCTTGAGGTTAGAAAAGTTGTGATGCCGAAGGTTGAGAGGAAAAACGTTATCGTTGATGTCAGCGACCCCTCGAAGATGGAGGACGAGCTTGCGAAGATTTTGGATGAGCTAAGGAAAGAGAACGTGCTGTGAGGTGGTAGCATGGAGGTAATGGTCTATTCCGAAAATGAAAAGCTTTTCAAAGAACTCGTTTCGGCAGCGATCCATCTGAACGCGAGCAAGGTTACAGCAGCGGTAATAGGAACGAACGAAGATGCAGAGAAGGCAGCGAAGCTTACAGATAAAGTCTTGTTCGTTGAGGCATCGCAGGTGGGAGAATACAGGCCGAAGGAGTATGCTGAAGCACTCTTCCAGATCGTAAAGGCTTCCGATCCACAGGTACTGCTGATAGGTGGAACTCACAAAGGAAACGCTATAGCTGCGATGCTCTCTGTAATGCTCGGAGAGCCGTCGGTGACGGAGGTTTCAGATCTGAAGATCACGGAAGAAGGCTTGATGGTGCTTAGAAGTGCATTCGGTGGTGTTGCTGTTGCTGAGGTTAGAGTTGGTAGAAAGCTTTTCACGAAGGTCGCTTCGCCAAAGGTGGCATGCCTGAAGCCGGGCTTCTTCCCTCCCGCTGAGGAAGAGAAGAATGGGAGCGTGGAAAAGGTTAGCGTCGACATCAAATCGACTGCGGAAGTTCTTGAGGTTAAGGAGAAAGAAAAGGGAGTGGGTTTGGAAGATGCAGACATTGTTGTTGTGGCGGGAAGAGGTGTGAAGAAAAAGGAGGACCTCTCGCTAGTAGAGGAACTTGCCAAAGCTCTTGGAGGAGTTATGGGCGTAACAAGGCCCTTGTCTGCTGATTTGCATTGGATGCCTGTCTGGGTTGGCATGTCTGGCATCGCTGTTAAACCAAAGCTTTATGTCGGCGTGGGAGTCTCTGGCCAGATTCAGCATGTTGCCGGCATCAGAAATTCAAAGGTGATAGTGGCAATAAACATCGATCAAAACGCCCCGATCTTCGAGCATGCCGACTACGGGATAGTTGGGGATCTGTATCAAGTCGTTCCAAAGCTTGTAGAGATGCTTAAAACCTAACCATTTTTTATTTAATGTTTCTTTATGTATATTATATTTTTAAAAGTTTGATATGCAATAGCATATCATTAAAAAAATTTATATAACATTATAGATAATGTGAGACTGCATGAAAGCTTTTGTGATGAAAAGAGTCGGAGAAGTGGGTTTCATGGATAAGCCGATTCCAGAAGTCGGCCCGTATGATGCTCTGATTAAAACGACAAACGCGTTGATATGCACTTCCAACATTCACGAAGTAGAGGGAAGAGTGAAGGCAATGCTGGACAAGCGGAATGTAACTCTAGGCCATGAAGCCGTTGGTGTGGTGGAGAAGGTCGGTTCTCATGTTAAGATCTTCAAAGCCGGTGATAGGGTGGCTGTGGGAGGTAAAACTCCGAACTGGCTTGATCCTATCTCGCAGCTTGGCCACTCATCGCATGCAGGTGGGCCAATGGGCGGGCATGAGTTCGAGCTTAAGCGAGATGGGGTTTTTGCCGAATATTTCTTGGTAACCCAGGCTGATGGGAATCTTGCCCATATTCCTGATTCGGTTTCTGATGAGGCGGCTGTGTTCGCTGGGGATATTCTAACAACAGGTATTGGAGGAGCGGAGAATGCAAACATTCCTGCAGGCGGAACAGCGGCTGTTTTTGGGGCTGGACCTGTTGGGTTGATATGCATAGCCGGATGTAGGTTGCTGGGGGCTGGCTTGGTTATAGCGGTCGAAGCAATTCCAAAGAGGAAGGAGCTTGCAAAGTACTATGGGGCCGATGTTGTAATAGACTTCAGAGAAGAGGATCCGGTGGAGAGAATACTTGCTATGGGCGATGGAGTCGGGATAGATTCCGCTATTGAAGCTGTTGGAACGCAAGTAACATTCGAAAGCTGTCTGAAGGTCACAAGGCCGGGGGGAACTGTTTCGAACGTTGGATATCATGGGGGAAGGGATTACGTTGGCATTCCTGTCGATGCATGGCTTGGAGGGATTGCCGAGAAGACGATTACGAGCATAATGAGTCCGGGAGGCAGAGAAAGACTCACTAGAATGCTCAGACTCATCGAGAATGGCAGGGTAGATCCCACGAAGCTAATCTCTCATCGATTCAAGTTCGACGACATTGAGAAGGGATTTAAGTTATTGCAGAGCAAAGATCCTGACGTGCTCAAGGTTCTGATCGAATTTGGAGGGTGAAAGAATCGCAGAACCGGTGAAATTGATAAATCGAATAAATCAATCAAAGAATCAATCAAAAAAATCAAAAAAATTATCTATTCTCTTTGCAATATAACAATAAATCATGTGGGAGGTTTTCGTATGAGGGAAAAACCCTGGTTGAGGTGGTATCCCTATATCGGATGGCCCGAGGATATCGATGAGCCTAAGGAAACTCCGCCGGAGGTGTTGAGAAGGGTTGCCAAAGAGCACCCTGATAAAGATGCGATAATCTTTTACGGAAATGTTCTGACGTATTCGGAATTCTACGAAAACGTTTGTAGGCTTGCAAATGCCTTTAAGGATTTGGGAATGGGGAAGGGAGATCGCGTGTCTTTTTTCATGCCAAACTGCCCGCAGTTCAACATCGGCTACTTCGCTTGCCTGATGAACGGAATGATTGCCGTGCATACGAACGTTATGTACACACCGAGAGAGCTGGAATACCAGCTGAATCACGCCGGAGCTAAGGCTATCGTAACGCTGGACACGATGTACGAAAGGGTTGAGGCCGTTAAAGATAAAACGGGAATAGAGCATGTGATCGTGACGAGTCTGAAAGATTTTCTGCCCAAATCATGTCAACGCTTTATCGAGTTCAGGGATGAAGGAGAGGTAAAGGAGAAGGAAGGTTTCCATCTTTTCACCGATTTGCTTAAAGCATCAGCGAAAGAGCCGGAAATCCTCGCAACACTCGAAGACGTTGCATCGCTAACGTATACGGGGGGAACTACTGGCCTACCAAAAGGAGCCGTTTACACGCACAGAAACATTATGATAGATGCGGAAATCTTCACGATAATGCTCGATGTTAAGAAAGAGAAGGACGTCTTCTCTGGCCTGATGCCGATGTTCCATGGGAATGGGATATGGAATTCCAACATGAACATCTTCTACAATGCATGCAGTGTTGTGCTCTTCCCCTACTTCGATCCCGGAGATCTGCTGAGGGCAATTCAGACGTATGGCATAACGCAGATTCACTGCGTGCCAACGCATCTGGTTGCGATAGTTAATCATCCCTTAGTTAAAACGTTTGATTTATCGACAGTTCGAGTCATAAGCGTTGGCTCGGCTCCCGTTCCAATAGAGCTCTTGCATAAGGTGAAGGAGCTCATGCCGGACTGTACTGTGATAGAGCAGTGGGGGCTTACTGAGGCTGCGATTATCGGAACTAGCAATCCCGTGCATGGAATAATCAAAGTTGGAAGTGCTGGATTGCCGGTGCCATCGGTTGAGATAAAGATAGTGGACAGCACTTCTGGAGAGGATCTGCCTGTCGGTGAGGAAAACGTTGGCGAAATAGTGCTGAGAAGCAAGAAAATCATTAAAGAGTACTGGAACGATCCGGAAAGAACTAAGGAGAGCATAAGGGATGGATGGCTTTACACGGGGGATATTGGTTACATGGATGAGGATGGCTATGTTTTCATAGTTGATAGGAAGAAGGACATGATTATCGCGGGCGGTTACAACATCTACCCCGCTGAAGTGGAGCAAGTGCTTTACATGCATCCGAAAGTTAAGGAGTGCGCCGTCATAGGCGTGCCCGATCCGTATAGGGGGGAGAATGTCAAAGCATTTATAGTGCTTAAGGAGGGAGAAACAGCGAGCGAGGAGGAGATAATAGAGTTTACAAAGAAGCATCTCGCGAAGTATAAGGTGCCAAGGATCGTTGAATTCAGGGATGAACTTCCGAAATCCCCGGTTGGAAAAATCCTGAGGAGAATTTTGAAGGAAGAGGAGCTGAAGAAAGCGGAGAAAAGCTGAAGAGGCGTGAAAGGGAGTAAATTCAAAGGTGAAAAAGTGGGAAAGGAAGTGGAGAAAGCCGAAAAGATCGATGAGCTTTACAACTCTTTTCTTAGTAGGGAGAAACTAAAGCAGTACAAAGAAAACGGAAAGAAAATCATAGGCACGCTTTGCAACAACGTTCCTGAGGAGATAATTCATTCCTTTGGAGCTGTACCAGCGAGAATGCTTGGTTTAGCAGATTCAACCGAGCTTGCAAGCTCTAAGATTCCGACATGGGTTTGTTTGTATACAAAAAGGATCATGGAAGATGCCTTGCGCGGAGATTTCGACTTTTTGGACGGAATCGTTGGAATGACATCCGACGACACTAAAAGCCAATTCTACTCCGCTTACACGTTCTATTTAAAGCCAGAGTTCTCATATCTCATCCAGATTCCTTACGTCAGAGATGATCTATCTTTGAATTTCTTCAGGAAGGAGCTTGAAAGGTTCATAGCAAAGCTTTCAGAATTTATAGAGGAAGAGTTCAGCGAGGATAGATTGGCGAAGTCAATCGCGATTTACAACGAATTCAGGGAGCTGCTCGATGAGCTGTTAGCTTTAAGGCATCTCGACTCCCCGAAGCTTTCCGGCGAAGATTGGTTGAAAATCCTACTCTCAAGCACGGCGATGCTTAAAGAAGATTTCAACAATTCTCTACCTCCTGTTCTTGCTGAGATAAAGGATTTTGAGGGATATAAAGATTACAAGCTCCGAATCCATCTCTCCGGCACGGATTTCTACGATGTGGAGATAGTCAGAATGATCGAATCGCTTGGCGGCTTGGTCGTTTCCGATGATCTTTGCACCGCTGAAGGTTACTACAAAGGGATCGTTGAAGGTTTTAACCTGAAAGATTTGGCGAAAAGGTATCTGAATCAGTCAGCCTGTGTTCTTACGGCAGGCCTTGAAAATCTCTCAATCGAAGATAGGTTAAATTTCATAGGGGAAAGGCTGAGAGAAAGTAAAGCTGATGCGATAATCTTGCTTAGAGACAGGGGATGCGAAATCTGTGGACACCAGTGTCCTTTCATCCTTCAGGAGTTTGGCAAAATGGGAATTCCAACTTTAATTCTGGATCTCGATTCCCCCTATCCAACGGAGCAGATGAGGACGAGGGTTGAGGCATTTATCGAGTCTTACGGGTGATATGATGGAAGATTTGAAGCTCCAAGAATGGAATCCCTTGGGATACAAAACCCTTTACCGCAATCTTTTCAAGAAACACCTTGCCAGACAGGATGAGTTATTGAAACAAGGCAAGAAGGTGGGCTGGTTCTTTTCTTTTCATCCCTCAGAAATAATATACATCTTCGATGTTGTTCCGGCTTTTCCCGAGCAGTACTCTGCCTACGCTGCCGCCAGAGGCTCATCCGTTGATCTGATAGATGCGAGCATAACCAAGGGCTTTGGGCATTTCCTGTGTGATTACTTCAAGACAACCATAGGCATGATAGAGGAGCCGGAGAAAGCTACCAAACCACTCATGCCCAAGCCCGATTTCATAGTTGACACCCGGGCTTTATGTGTTGCCCATCACGAGATGACGGAAGTCTTTGCGAGGAAGTATGGGATTCCAAAGTACACAGTAAACTACCCGTACTGGACTTCTGATGCTTTAGGCAAGGTTGATGAGCTGACGAAGATTCCGGAGAGAGTGGACGAGCTTTACATGGAGTATTCCATTGCGAAGCTTAAAGGTCTATTTGAATTCATGGAAAAAGTATCTGGAACTCCTTTTGATGAGGAAAAGTTCAAAGATGTGTTTGAAACTTCAGAGAAGACGTCAAAGCTTCTGATTGATATAGCGAAGCTGATGATGTCAAAACCAACTCCGGGAAGTCAGAGGGAGATTGCCGACCTCGTTTTTCTGGGCTTTTTCGTCCTCGGCAGCGATTATGCCTACGAGTTCGCTGAGAAAGGGTACGAGATGATAAAGGAGAGGGTGAAGAGGAAGGAAGGAGTCGTACCTGAGGAAAAATTAAGACTTCTCACATTCGGAATAATGCCATGGCACTCGTTATCGCTCTATGAGTACTGTGAGATGATGGGGGCAACCTTCCCTGTCAACCTCTATGTAAACGCCTCACTTCATCTCTGCGACGCGAAAAATCCTTGGGAGAGTATGGTAAGAAGATCGATGCACTTCACGAATTCAACCTATGATCTGCTTGATGGAGTGGTAGAGAACGCCAGAAAAGCAGATTTGGATGGGGCTTTGTTGCTGGAGAACACCGGATGCAGAATAACTTCGATGATAATCCATCCTTTGGCAGATGTTTTGCAGGAAGAGCTTGGAATCCCCAGCCTTATTCTGGAGGCTCCACAGTGCGACCCGAGAGTAATGCCTCTTGAGAGGGCGAAGACTCAGGTTGAGGCGTTTGTAGAATCTTTGCTGTAATTCTCAGTTCTAAGCTGTTTAAGCTGTTTTTACCTTTTTTCTTTCCGCAAACTTTTTGAGATAGCTCCAGAGTCCGTGGGGTGCAAAGATCGCGACCACTATCAGGATGATGTAAAGGATAGCCTCATCGTTTAAGGGCAGAACCTGGCTTACCTGGGCAGCTATACCCTTTAACCACCAGTTCTTTGCGAGGAATATAAGAAATCCACCAATAATTGGGCCGTAGAGCGTTCCAAGGCCACCGATAACGGCAGCCAAGATTATGAGTAGCATCAGAGGGATATCAAAGACATCCGGACCGATGGTGATTCTGTAGTGGATTATCGCAGCCCCCGCTAAGCCAGCGAAGAAGGAGCTTATGACGAAGGATAAAACCTTGTACTTTACAATATCTATCCCAACAGATTCCGCGAGTATTTCATCATCCCTCACAGCCCTGAACTTGTAGCCGATCGAACTTCTCAGGATGACGTGCAGAATTATAGCTGATATCACGAGGAGAAATAAAGCGATGTAGTACCTTCCAACCGGATCTGGAGCCAAAGCTCTCTCCAATCCGATGGAAAATCCTTCTTCACCGCCTAGAATATCGCTCCAGACATAGAGGAACTGGATGAAGACCAAGGGCAGCACGGCTGTAACCAACGCGAAGTAATAACCCTTCAGTCTTAAGGTTATCACACCTATAACGAATCCAACGAAAGCAGCAATGATTCCGCCAAGCAAAATCGAAACGGCAATTGGAGGGGTTGGAATGCCCGCCATAAATGAGAGAAACGAACCCTCAAATCTTGATGGAACTTGCAGCAAAGCAGTTGTGTAGGCTCCAATCCCGACGAAAACCGTATGACCGAGGTTGACTTGGCCAGTGTAGCCAACTATCACATCCCAGCTTATTGCAAGGATTATGAAAAGGAATGTGAGGCCTATCAGATAGATGAACGCTTCTGGGATGAATAATGGGGCAATTCCTGCTAGGATTAGAATTATCACTGCAACAGCGAGTCTTGGATCCTTCGCATCTTTTGCTTTGAAGTTCAGCTTCATCTCTTTCATTCTTCCACCCCAAAGAGTCCAGTAGGCCTTACGATGAGAATTCCTATAATGGTTATTAAAACCATGAACTCGCCCCATCTTGCTCCAAGAGTTGTGATCGTGGCAGTGAGGATGTAGCCGACTATGAAAGATGCGATGATGCTTCCTCTCACACTTCCAAGTCCTCCAAGAATGACAATCGCAAAAGCGAAGATTAAAGATTTAACAGCGAATATGGGGTTAGCGGCGAAAACCTGAGCGTAAAGTAAACCACCAAAACCTGCAAGTGCAGCAGAGATGAACATCGTAATCACGAAAAGCTTTTCCACATCAAGACCGACGATCATTGCAGCTTCAAAATCTTGGGATGCTGCAGAAATCATTTTTCCCGTTCTTGTTCGGTTTATGAAGTATTCGAGCAGAATTATAACCACTATCGCAGCGATGAAAGCCATAACCCTCTTCATTGTCACGGGCACACCAGCAATCTCAACAACCCCTCTCACGAATGAGGGTACCGCAATCCCGTGTTCTCCGAAAATAATCAAGAGGATCTGTTCTACCAGCAAAGCAAAAGCTAGCGTTACGATTATGATCATTACCTCGTGCTCTTTGATAGGTGACATCATAAGTTTGTAGATGACTATTCCAAGCAATCCGACGAGAAGGACTGCTATAACATAGGACACGAAAAGATTCACTCCTAGATTTTTGATCAAAACAATCGCAATGTAGGCTGATAAAACGAAAAAAGTTCCATGAGCGAAGTTTAGAATTCTAGCAATTCCAAAAATAAGCGAAAAGCCTGATGCAGCAAGTGCCCAAATCCCACTGACAACTGCCCCGTAAATGAGGACTCTTATCAGTACATCCATCATATGTCTGTAAACTGTAATAATTAAATAAAAAAATTTCGGAAAATCGTTAAGAATTTATCGGCTCAACAAAAACTAGTCAGCTCCCATGACAAAAAATAAAAACTTCTGGTAGTTTAGAATAATTAAAAGGGTGAAAATAATATAATTGTATGTTAAATACCTTGCTAGTGTTTGACAAATTAAAGTGTCTTTTTAAACAAAATTTGAATATGTAATACGCGGTGAGAAAGGTTGGAGACAGTAAAAATAAAAAATTTAAAAAAGTTTGTTACTCGAGCCAGGGTGGAAGTTTGAGATCACTCTTGGCAACAGTCTTGGGATAGATTATGTACTGTTTTCCATCCTGCCACTGGGATATCCAGTTTCTAACGAAGTTATCGCCCCAGGCAAGCGCATGATTCTTGTGCCAAGCAATCGTTCTTGTTAGCACGAGCGGATTCTTTGTATCATGCTTCTCGAGGTATTTAACTACCACATCTGGATCAAATGGATTCTTTTCTCCAGCTTTGTATGCTGCTTCTACAGCATCCTTATACGCATAAACTGCATCGTAAGCTCCATATGCCTGATGCGATTCTGGATAGTGTCCGAATTTGGCCTTATAGGCCTCAACGAACTTGGCACACATGTCTGTTGGTGGAGAAGTTACGAGAGCTCCACCATCTGCAATGAATATCTCGTAGTTTGCCATTTCGTTGGTCTTATCGTAGAACTGGTAGTCAATGGCTGCTAAATCATGGCCCGCAAGCAAAGCTGGGATCTGGAGTTCACCCCATGATTTTGCAAGAACGTCACCAGTTCCTGCGATAGCGAGGATCGGCATTATTACATCTGCTCCCCTTGCTTTAGCGTCAAGCAGGAGGGTCTCATACTCAGTAAATCCTCTTCCAACTTTCTTATCACCGACTATCTCGACATTCCTCTCCTCGAGCAATGGTGTGAGTCCTTTCATCACAGCATCCGTCCACACATGCTCATCTCTGATGATATATACCTTATCTACTTTAACACCCTTGTCACGCAGGAAGTCGATCATCTCAGCAAGATCCCAAGCGAAAGTTGAGCCGTTATTCTGGCTTATTCTGAACCAGTACTTGTATTTATCATAATTCTCGGCTACTTTCGCAGGATGTGCAGGAGAAGAGGCATCTCCTAGGAATACGGTCTTGGTCTCTGCAACAGCCTCCATAATTGACATCATCACACCGCTTGAGAAACCTCCAGTAACCATGTCTGCATGCTCAACGGTTGCGAGCCTCCTCATCTCCGAGGCAGCCGCATCTGGATTTAGCTTTGTATCACCTACAACTACTTTCACTGGTAACCCAAGGATTCCACCTTGCTTATTTATTTCCTCGGCTGCAAGCAATGCCCCGCTTTTCTCAGCAGTGCCTTCAGGCAAGGCCATTGGGCCAAGAACTCCTATGACAACCTCCTTCTTACCTCCGAACGGTGGAGGTGTGGGTGTTGGCGTAGCTGCTGGAGTTGGGGTTGGTGTGGCTGCGGGTGTTGGCGTAGCTGCTGGAGTTGGGGTTGGCTTTTGGGGTTGCTGGGCGCAGCCGAATAACAGCAGTCCTACAAACACCAATATCAGCAATTTCTTCATCATCAATAGTAAATAATATAAGTAATACTTAAATATTCCGACTTTCAACGATTATTAATGGCAATAATGCGGGTTGAGAATGTTACGAAAAAGTTTGGAGAGCTTGTCGCTGTTGACAATGTGAGCCTTGAAGTCGAAAAAGAGGAGACTCTGGGCATTATAGGGCCGAATGGAGCGGGAAAAACGACACTTTTCAACGTAATTTCCGGCGAGATGAAACCCACATCTGGAAAAGTCTATTTCCGGGATGTTAACATCACCGGCAAGAGGCCGAGCAAAATAGTAAAGCTTGGATTGGTTAAGACTTTCCAAATAATGCGTGCCTTCAGCGAGATGACAGTACTTGAAAACATAATAGCTGTCAATCCAGACAGCATAGACATTCTTAAGGATTTCAATCTCTGGGACAAAAGAGATATGAAAGCTGCCGATCTTCCTCAGGGGGAGCTTAGGAAGCTTGGAATAGCCATTGCAATGGCAACCAATCCCAGAATGATCCTGCTTGATGAGCCTTTTTCCGGTTTGAGCCCACGAGAATGTCTTGAGCTACATCGGATCATAGGAAGGCTTAGGGAATACGGTATGACGATGGTTATAATTGAACATAAGCTTAAAGAGCTTTTCAACGAAGCCGAGAGGGTGATCTGCCTGAATGCAGGTAGAATTCTGAAAGAAGGAACCCCTGATGAGGTTGTAAAGGATCCAAAAGTTATTGAAGCGTATATCGGTTATTCGGGGTGATTAATGGTATTATTAATAGTAAATAGTAAATAGTACCAAATAAGGGGTAGATAGGATGGCAATAATCGAGGTTGAAGATTTGAGAGCTTATTATGGCAAATCGCAGATTTTACAGGGCTTGAACTTTGAAATCGAGGAGGGCGAGACGTTCACGATTCTTGGGCCGAATGGAGCAGGAAAAACAACTCTGATAAAATCAATCTGTGGCTTGGTCAAAACTGAGGGGAGCATAAAGTTCAAAGGTGAGGACATCTCAGGCTTGAAAACCCATAAGAGAATCGCTAAAGGCATCGCTGTATGCCCTGAGGGGAGAAAACTCTTTCCGAATCTAACCGTAGAAGACAACCTGAGGATGGGGGCGATAGGCGGGGACAGTGATGAAATGCTTGAGATGGTTTACAATCTCTTTCCAAAGTTAAGGGAAAGGAGAACCCAGATTGCTAAGCGAGCAAGTGGTGGAGAGCAGCAAATGGTCGCTATAGGGAGGGCTTTGATGTCGAATCCCAGCTTGCTTCTCTTCGATGAACCTTCGATGGGTCTCGCTCCCATTATTGTGGAGAACATCAAAGATTCGCTTCTGAAGATGAAAGATGAGATGGACGTCTCGATTCTCATGGTGGAGCAGAACGTGAAGATGGCTTTAGATCTCGCTGATAAAGTTGCAGTGCTCGTTAAAGGTAGATTCGTCAAGGAGGGAGACAGAAGTTCCCTGGGTGAGGTTGAAAAGCTCTATTTCGAAATATAAGTGCCTAATTTACTCAATTCTATTTTGTTCTAACTTTTTAATTCTAGCTTTCTAACCGATTTTTTTGATTTAGCTAATTGGTTAAATTATTCACATATTATTCGCATCCTCAAAGGTTTATTCTGTAGCTCGTCGTTTCCGAGCCTCCCTCGTAGATTACCGTCATAATTGCGTCGACATATCCTTTATTTTTGATCTTCATTCCGTCAAAGAAATCAATGTTTACTTCCACACTTCTCTCTACGCTCTCCCCTTTCTTCAGATTTCCCAGAATGAGTGTCAGGTAGTCCTTTCCGTTAATCTTTATTGTCTGACCGTCTACTTTAAGCTCAAACCTTACCCTAACGTTTTTCACATCCTCGTAGTTGTTCGTAAGTCTTGCTTTAATTTCTCTGCTTAAGAGGGCCGTCTCCTTTATCTCCAGTATTTCTACTGTGAACTTTTTTGGTTGAGCGTTTTGAGGATCTTGAGAATCTGGATCTTGTGGGTCGGAATTGATATTATAATTTTGGCTTTTACTTTGTAATGCTCCTTGATTGCTTGATAGCTGCTCCCCGCTATTTGTAAAATCGAGAAATTTTGCCTCCACCCCTTCATGCGGTATGCCTAACTCATTGACATACATGGTTAAAGAGATAAGGCTGATTAGGAAGATGAACATCATCAGGAAATCTTTATCCATAGATCGACTAGGAACCAAAAAAAGATATTTTTTAGGAAATTCGCATGATTATGATGTTTTTTGAGTTTTGAAAAGCTCTAGTTATTCATCCAGAACTATTCATCAAGAACCACTACCTTTTTAAATTCCAAGAAAGTGTGGAGGGTGATGAGAATCCCCCTTTACATTGAAATGTCTGGGAAGAACGTTCTTATCATTGGTGGAGGAGGGGTTGGGACTTCAAGAGCAAAGAAATTCCTCAATGCCGGAGCTAATGTAAAGGTTCTTAGCCTCGAATTTACTCCCGAAATTATTGAAATGGAAAAGGAAAATTCAAGACTCGAGCTTATAAGAAGTGACGCTAACCTTTTCAATCTAGAACCCCTTTTCGAATGGGCTCATTTCGTAACCATCGCAGTCGGAGATTTGAAGTTGAATGAGGTTGCAAAGGAACTTGCAGCAAAGAAGAAATGTTTTCTGAATCTTGCAAACGATTCCCTTCAAACGGAAGTCGTTGTACCTTTCGATGGAGAGTACGAAGGAATAAGATTCGCGGTAACAACCGAAGGAAAAAGCGGTGTTGTTGCTAGGATGGTTAGGGATTCGATTCTAGAAATGCTGAAAAGGGATGAGGAGAAGATCTACCTTCTAAAGGCAATGGAATATCTTAAAAGGTATATGAAGGCTGAGCAGATCCCGATCAACCTCAGAATGAGCCTTTACTTTGAGATCAGCTCAAACTCCGAATTCCGAGAGCTTGTTAGAGAGGGCAAGATTGATGAAGCTAAAGTATTAGCGGAGAAGCTTGTTCAGGAGTACGCTAGTGGGAAAAAGAAGCCCAAATCGAAATCACTCACTTTTTAAAAGGTGGAAAAATGTCCTTAAAATTTACTGAAGAGGAAAAGATTCTCCTCATGGCTTTACAGTACAACTTTCCCCTTTCTGAGGAACCCTACTTTGATTTGGCCGATCTAACCGGGCTTAAGATTGACTTCATTTTTGAAAAGACGAGAGAGTTTCTAGAGAAAGGTGTAATCAAGCGGATAGGTGCACAGCTGAACTACAAGGCGTTTAAGGAAATCGGCTTTGCAGCCCTGATTGGTGCAAGAGTGGGAGAAGAGGATTTAGAGAGGGTGGTTAGAATAATAAATTCCTACAACCCAAAACACAACTTTCTTAGGGACAATGCGTACAATGTCTGGTTCACGATAAAGGCTGAAAGTCCTGATGATTTAAAGAAGCTAGCGGGGGAGATAGCAGAAAAATGTGGCATAGCAGATTACGTTTTTTTACCATCGAAAAGAGTGTACAAGATGGATGTCAAATACGATCTCTTCAAAGGTGTTTCCTACAGCGAGGCTGGGCTTGAGAGCTTAAGGGTTCCGAAAGCAGAAGAAGTTGGTATTGCCCCGAAACTTCTGATAGAGCTTGAAAGAAACTTTAAAGTAGAAAAAAGGCCTTTTAAGGCAGTAGCAGAAAAATATAACCTTGAAGAGGGGGAATTGATCTCACTAGTGGAAGAACTGACCGAACTGAGGGTAATCAGAGGGTTCTATGGGGTCTTAAATGAGAGGAAAATTGGATTCAAGGAGAATGCGATGAACATGGTTGAAGCAAAAAAACCATCAAAAATAGCCCTGAAGCTTCTGAAACTGTTTCCTGAAATCACCCACCTCATTGAGAGGGAGACTGATGGAAGCTGGAGATTTCCACTTTACTTCATGGTTCATGCCACAAGAAGAGAACCAATCGAGGAAATTAGGGAGGAAGTTAGGTTAATTCCGGGGGTTAGGGCTGTAAAAACCCTTTACAGTTTGGCAGATTTAAAAGCTGATTTAAAAGCGGATTTTAAGCGGGTTTAACAGCAGATGACTTCTAGTTGGCTGTGGTATCGATTCTTGACCAATCTGGACTAAATCAAGACCCAAATCTAGACTAAAACTTAAACTCTCAGACAGAGATCTTTGAAACTACAATTAAGGCACTCTCCAACCTTACTCTCTGGAATCTCACCTTCTATGACTTTCTCATATATTTTCGAATAAAATTTTATGCTGCTTGTGAACATATCCCTGTTAAACCTCCAATTTGTTCGTCTTATCTTGTTTCTGGATATCTCAAGGAGAAATCCGTTTTCAATTCCTTCCATTTTCAAATAGAGGTTAAGCTGGGCAATCCAGCTAATTTTCGGTTTTCTAAGCATTGAAACCTTCTTCACCTTCTTCACCTCTACGATCTCGAATCCCTTTTCTCCGAAAACTCTGAAGTCTGGTCTGCCAGTTATTTTGAATTTACCGAAAGAAATAGTCCTCTTTCTCACGGGATAGAGGGTATAATTCCTCTTTAAGAAGTTGAGAGCTATTTTCTCACCGTAATCTCCGGCATGTTTTATTGTGGGGTCGATTATCTCTTTCTGGGGAAATTTTAGCTTGAAGTAAACCCATCTGGGACAGCGAAACACCCAGCTGGCGTAAAAGTTCATGCGGAGTGAAGGACTGTGGAAAAATAAAGCTTGTTGGCTGACATGAAAGTGATGGGAGTGATGAATTTGATAGGAATTTGATGTGGAATGGAAAAATGGGGCCGCCGAGATTCGAACTCGGGTCTCCAGCATTTCAGGCTTGGCTTTAAGCACCCCAAGCTGGGAGGATAACCAGGCTACCCTACGGCCCCTTGATGGATTAAGGCTGGGTGAGTTTTAAAGCTTTTCTTTGGAATCGATCTTTGGTGTTTGATTGCTGTTGAGCTTCAGGATTAGCTTAAGGAATTTGAAATTTTTTGAGGTTGAAATCGTCTTTGTTATTAAGATCATCTGTAAAAATCATCTGGAAAAATTTATATCCCTACAATCTCAAAAATATCTGATGTCGATTCTGAAAAAAAGGGGTGTTGGGAGATTTAGGCATCTTATCTCTATCGATGAGCTCACCAAAGAAGATATCGTTTACATTTTAAGGCTGGCAGAGAAATTTGAGCCGATTGCAAGGGGTGAAAAGGCAAGTAAAGCCCTTGAAGGGATGATTCTCGCGAACCTTTTTTTTGAGCCATCCACAAGAACGAGAATGTCCTTTGAGGCGGCAATGAAAAGGCTTGGTGGGGATGTAATCAACATGACAGCTCAGGAAGCAAGCAGCGTAGCGAAAGGGGAAACGCTTGCAGATACGATAAGGGTTGTAGGAAATTACGCAGACGTGATTGTGCTGAGACATCCCTTAATAGGAGCTGCTAAATTCGCTGCCGAGAATTCGATTGTGCCAGTTGTCAATGCTGGAGATGGGGCAGGACAGCATCCAACCCAAACTCTGCTCGATCTTTACACGATGGAGAAGGAGGCGAAGCTTGAAGGATCGAAAGTTGCTTTAATGGGAGATCTGAAGTATTCTAGAACTGTTCACTCGCTGATCAAGGCTTTGGCACTTTTCAATACAAAAATATTCCTCATTAGTCCTGCTATGCTCAGACTGCCTGAGGAGTTCATCGAGGAGGTTGATGCTGATATCTCTGAGGTGGAATTGGAAGATGTAATCGACGAGATCGATGTTCTCTATGTGACAAGAATTCAGAAAGAGCGGTTTCCGGATGAGGAGGAATATAGAAGGGTTGCTGGAAGTTACGTGCTCACTCCAGAGCTTTTGAAAAATGCGAAAGAGGGTATGATCATAATGCACCCGTTGCCAAGGGTTAACGAGATAGCAACGGATGTTGATGGAACGAGGCATGCAAGGTACTTTGAGCAGGCTTTCTACGGTGTGCCGATAAGAATGGCAATCCTGAGCGAGTTGCTCGGTGGTTGAGGTGTTGGGTTTAGGTGGTAAAATGTCGGAGTTTGAAACGAAAAGCGATAGAAAGCATCTGGTCGTTAGCAAAATAAAAAATGGCACAGTCATAGATCACATCTCGCCGGGAATGTCGCCCCTCGTTCTTAAAATCCTTGGAATCGGGCCAGGCTCCAAGGAAGCTGTCTCGATGGCTATGAACGTGCATAGCAGCAAGATGGGTAAGAAGGACATACTCAAGGTGGAAGGGAAGTTCATAAGCGATGAAGAGCTGAACAAGATCGCTTTAATAGCTCCAGAAGCAACGATAAACCTCGTTGAGGATTTCGAGATAACCAGGAAGTTCAGGGTTGAGCCGCCGGAGGTTGTGGAGAACATAATAAAGTGTCCGAATCAGCACTGTATCTCCAACAGCAATGAGCCCATAAAGTCAAGGTTCAGAATATTCACCGATGGGAGGAAAGTTGTTGCGAAGTGCGATTACTGCGGGAAGAAGTTGTACAATCTGCAGGATTACATTTGATTAACTTTATTTCTGAATCTGACAACCTCTACATCAATCTTTTCGAAATGTTCATCATCCGTCACAATTTTTGCTCCAACGAAATTGGCGCAGGCAGCAATCAAAGCATCTGCTATGGGTATGGGGTTCAACTTGTATTCTCCGGCTTTTAAAGCAATTTCGTCGTTTATTGCAACGATCCTCAAATTTGATGCCCTTATATCCTCTATCCTTTTCAAGGCATAATCCTTACCCATCCTCCTGGAATAGATGTAGTACATTTCAGTGAGCGTTATTGAACTGATAAAGCCTTCAGCTTTATTTTCGTCTACCTCTCTCAGGATTCGTTCCACGAAATCAGCTCCGTCCTCATCATTGAAAAAAGCTACAAGCGCTTTCGTGTCAATCAAGTATCTCATCAAACTCCCTGTCCCATCTCTTCCTAACTCTATCGACTTCAACCGAGGCTCCTTCTAACCTATCTATCCCTTTTAGCCTTGACAGTTTCACGATGGGTTTTAGTATTATTACACCTTCCCTTCTGTCTATCAGCATTTTGTCTCCCTTTTCAAGTCCCAGCTCCTTCCTCATCTTTGCCGGTATCACAATTTGCCCCTTGGAAGAAATTCTAACAATATTCACTTTTACCACATTTTTAATTTTGTAAGACATTCTATTTAAGTCTTACTTACTCAAAATTGATCGGGGTTACTCAAAAGTATTTTCGGATCTCACTAATATCAACCAAAACTTGTTCTCCTTTCTCCAGATCCCTCAAGATCACCTTTCCCTCTTTAAATTCGTTCTCAGCAACGATTACAGCATATTTTGCCCCTATGGTATTCGCGAAGCTAAGCTGTTTTTTCAGATTTCTCTCCATGACATCGCTTAGTACAATTTTACCGCTTCCCCTTAGTCTCTCTGAAATTTTCAAAGCCTCCAGCTCCATCCCCGGCGTGTATGCAACTAAAATACTCTCGGCAGAATCGGCCTTCATTTCGCATATCTCTGCTATCCTGTCAAAGCCGAGGGCAAAGCCTGTAGACGGGACATCCGCACCGCCAAAGAGGTGTGTAAGGCGATAGCTCCCCCCTCCGCAAATCTGATTTTGAGCTCCTAACCCTCTTTTTGCAAAAGCCTCGAAAACAACGCCAGTGTAGTAATCCAATCCCCTAACTATGCTGAAGTCGAGGTTGTACTCTATCTCAAGCTTTTCAAGTCCTTCGCAGAGATTTCGCAGGTGGGAGAAATCAAATTCGGGGATTATTTCCCTTGAATGCTCTATTACCTCCATTCCACCTTTAAGCCCGATGAGGTCTTTGATGCGATCGATGTAACCTTCGAACCCTTCAGAGCTTAGATACTCTTCAAGCCCCTCAATGTCATTTTTATCGATCATCCTCGTAATTTTGCGGTATCTTGCCTCGTCAACATCTTCAAGCAGCTTTCTCAGCAAGCCCACATGCCCGATGTTCAGGGTGAAGTCGAGATTCAGATTCTTCATTATGTTGTAAGCAAGGACAATAACCTCGAGATCGGCTAAATATGAATCCGACCCTATCAATTCAACCCCAAACTGCCAGAATTCTCTATACCTCCCTTTCTGCGGGTTCTCGTATCTGAAGCAATTTGCGAAGTAGTAAAATCTCAAGGGCCTTGGCATTACCGCGCACTCGTTTACGAACAACCGCATTACCGGAGCGGTTAACTCAGGCCTCAAAGCTAGATCTCTCCCGCTCTTATCTTTAAAAGCGTAGATCTCCTGAACTATGTTTTCTCCGCTCTTTATCGTGAACAGATTGAGGTGCTCAAAAGTCGGTGTGGTTACCTCCCTGTAGCCATAGCTTTCGGCAGTTCTCCGCATTATTCGTTCAATTGCCCTTCTTTTCTCCATCTCATCCGGCAGAAAATCCCTCGTCCCCCTCGGCCTTTCGATCTGGATCATTTTACCACCTTGTTTGTGTGATTTATCCTTACTTACTCCTCACCCTCTCCAATTGCTTTTAAATATTCCCTTAACATCTTGGGGAATTTAGCAGCCTCAACATATCTCAAACCGAGCTTTTCAGCCCACTTTCTAATTCCGGCATCGCTGCTCACCACTCCCGCCTCGAGTTCCTTTGCAAGCAGCAGAACATCTATGTCTGGCTCGCTGTCCAGAATCCCTCCCCGCAATGCGTTTCTGTATCTCTCGCGGAATCTCGTAACCAGATGCCCTACCTCCTCCTCTATCTCCTTTCTGCTCTCTTCCGATTCACAGAGCTTCGAAGTTACAACGGAGCTCTCCCATAGGAATTCTTCAGCCAGCTTCTTTCCCTGGTTTATCTTCTGCCTCATCGTTAAAACGTATTCATAGAAGATTGCAGCGGGAATTTTAACCTCGTATCTGTTGGGAGTTTTCTTAACCAGCCAGGTATCGAGTTTGGAATAAACTTCATCCTCACAGTTGTATCTTTTCAGAAAGCTTACCAGCTCAGAATATACGGTTGGATATGGAATGTAGCAGCTGATGTCAAGTTTAAGCCTTGCCTTTGCTATGTAACTCAGCAGTTTGTTTGCTGATTCGCAGATGGTTGAGAATCCTTCTGCATCCCTCATGCCCGTGTCTGTCAAGGCCGTGGTGTCGAGAACGAATCTCTGTCTCATAATACCCGAAGGGGAGGAATTTACTTTAATGTTTCTGATCTTCTGATGGATTAAAGATGCTAATCGAATTATTGATTGAATTGTTGAATTACTGAACTAATTGATGAATCAAGGATGGATCGAGGGAATTAATCAGACTATAATGGACTATAATCAATCGAATTTTGTTGGATTACAATCTCACGTGGACGAAGATGTGATCCTTATGGAAAGGATCGAGCTTCCCATGCTTTAGAATGGTGAAATTCTCTTCCATCTCCGAAAGGAAACGGCTGAACACCTCTGAAGGCTCGGCAACTGAATCGATACTTCTCGCTTTCACCATAATAAGCCCCTCTCCGTTCTCCTTCAGGAAGAATTCAGCATTCTTTACGAATATTTCCCTCTGATTCTTCTGGGCTATGTCCTGATAGATGAAATCTACCTTCTCGACTATTCCCGCATACTCTTCGGGCTTGGAGGCATCTTTGAGCAGTGGAATGATATTTCTCCTCTCCATAGAAAGCTCGAGGAACTTTTTGAATGGTCTGGCTGAGTATTCAACTGCATAGATAACTCCTTCTTCAAGAATGTCAGAAAGATGGCTCACAGTCGTGCCGCTCGCCGCTCCTAAATAAAGCATTTTCATATCTGGCTTCAGCTTAATTCTATATCCGTTTAGAATCATTGCAGCCAGCTTTGAGCGATATGGAATCCACTCTCTGAATTCCGCATACTTTTTCTCGCCGTAATGCGGTTTGGATCTGCTCTTTGTTGCCAAGAACTTCTTGTCATCATATCTGATCATAAAGGTATTGGGGGCAATCTCTTCGAGAATCTCCAACTCTGCCTTTTTCACCATTTTTTCACCATTTAGTTTCTCAACTTTCTGTTCAGCCTCTCAGCTCTTCATACTTCTTTCTCACAGCCTCAGCAAGATCCTCCTTCAACTCTCCGCTGTAGTAATCCACTCTGGCTCCGATTGCGAGTTTCGAAGCGAGAAACCTTGCCATTTTCCCCCTAAGCTTCTTTGGTAGTGTTCTGATGTAAGGATGCTGGAAGATAATGCCGTGCTTAGGTGTTTTGGCTTTTTTCCCCTTCTTAATCCTTGACATTGCCTTGAAAAGGCTCTTCTCAGCCCCTAAAATCTGGATCGTGCTGCCTGCCATGCTTGCGAGCCTTTTCAAGCTTCCGGCTCTCTCCAAAAGCCTTGCAGCTATAACTCCCCCAACCAACTCCGTGACGTTGGGCATGAGTTTTGAAGCTTCGGAACTTATTCTCCTCTCTATGTCCTTCCTTAGCTCTTTCAATTCGCCCACAATTCTCCTGAATTCTTCTGTTGTTTTATCGGTTCTTATTTCCTCCAAATCTCTTATTTTCTCGGAAAACAGATTTATACCGAGATCTATTTCATCGAGAGCTTTGAGAAGGGATATGATGTATCTGTCTGATGATTTAAGCTCCTTTTCTACTTCAATCTCAGCAACCCTTATAGCTGTTCTTCTTAACTCGGAATAGTACTCTTCCTCAGAAGGAAAAATTTTCAGACTGATTTCTTTCAGCGAGAAGGGAAGCTTTTCACACCTACTTTCAATAAACGATTCTACAAAATCGTCGGATTTTATTACTTCAAGCTCAGAATTTCGCTTATAGATTTTACCAAACCAGACTTTGTATTCGATCATTCTAATCGATTTAACTTTCTAATCTCTCAACAGCCGCACCAAAATTGTTGGCCCTCGTTACAATCGTTTCACACTCGAATCCCCTTTCCTTGAAAGCTGAAGCAAGATCCCTTGAAATTGATTGAGCGTTGCTATCGGTAATCGCGTAAACTGTTGGCCCCGTAGAGGACATTCCCGTTGCTATTCCCTCTGGCATGTTTTCAATAATCCCCCATATGGTCTCCCCATACTGCTCTATCTCTATCCTTTTAAAGCCGAGGTGCTGGATCTTCGAAATGCCATCAGCGAACTCATCCAGATCCGCCTCAACAACCGAAGGCAAGATCTTCATTAGAATTATATGGGCTAGGGTTTTAACCTCGCTGAGTGATATTGGGCAGTACTTCTGGAAGAGGTTCACTTCTCTCTCGCCATAATAACCGGTAAGCTCCGGCACCGCTAAGACAACTTTCCATTCTGGGAAATCGTAGCGTGCTAGTATTGGAGGAGGTGGAGCTTTGCTCGCAGAAGAAGGTAGGAAATCTTTCTTGACCTTTTTAGAGTGTCCTCCGTCGAGAATGAATCCCCCCAATTTGAACGCAGCAACTCCAATTCCAGAGGTCCCCCCCCTTCCGACAAGGCTGGCAAGATCTGTGAGATTTAAATTGAGATCGTAAAGTCCTCGATAAGCTTCAGCCACGGCAAGAGCTGCCTGAGTTCCGTTTCCAAGACCGACATGGGATTTGTAGTTGCTGAGAATCTTCAGCTCGATTCCTCTCCCGAAAGCCTCACTGAGCTTTTTAACTGCCTTTTGGAAGGGATCGCTTTCGCCCTCGATAATAACATCCTTTGCTGGCTTGGCTTCTATTTCCACAAACGGCTCGTCTAAAGCTAGGCCAATTCCGCCGTCTATTCTCCCTAATTCTCCATTCAGATCGATGAGTGTCATGTGAATTCTTGATGGAGTCCTAATCTTCAACTTCATTCCAAGCCCTCTCCTTCTTGCAGCAAATCAACTTTTCGCCCAGTTTTCAATCTTCTTAATCTTTCCCAATCTTTCCTAATCTCTCCTTTCCTTCCTTTTTAACTCTATCTTTTTCAGATATCCCGGCTCATCGAAGTCCACGATATATGCATCGGGGGCTATCACTGGCAATCTGTAGCCCGTGAATATCCTCATTATCTCACCCGCCTGAAGGGAGCAGGTGAGCGCATACGAGATGGGATTGTGATCAGGGCGATTGTAAACGACATCGAAGAAGGAGACACCATCGGGCAGGAAAGTGGTTATGATGTCTGGTATGAAAGGTACTCCAAGCTCCTCGGCAATTCTTGCAGCTCTATTCAAATGCTTATGGGCTATTATGACATCGATTCCCTTCAACTGCTTTTTGAACTCGGAATAGTCTTCCGGATACGGATACGAGATTATACAGGAATCCGTGCTCATTGGATGAACGACATCGTAGTCGTTAGCTTCTAGCGGTTTTATAGTCGAGTCTATCCTCACATCGACCGGTGTAACAAAATCGCCGATATAACGAATACATCCAACTCCACTCCGCCATAGCAGTTCCATCAGCATTCTCGAGCCGATGATGCCAACGCTGAACTTCTCGAGGTAGTCTATCTTCTTTTCACTCGCCATTCCGTACCAGAATATGTTCCTCATACCCCTTTCCCCTTATCGATTTCATAATGTCATGCTTCGTTATTATCCCCCTCATCTCTCCATTCTCCACCACGAGAACTGCAGGATTGTTTATTAGCATCTTGCATATATACTCCATGTTCTCATCTGCCGAGACCGTGGGCAAAGGATTATCCATACAATCTTTAACCCTCATACTTTCCGTGCTCTCGATGCCTTTATTGAGTATAATCTTTACTATTGAGCTTTCGGTAATCGTTCCAAGAACCCTGCCCAATTCTACGACGGGCATTTGGGATATACCATACTTTAGCATTATCTCCATAACTTCTCTCAACGACTGATCGGGCTTAGCATACATAACATCTGGGTTCATAACACTTTTCGCATTGACTTTCTTTCCCTCCAAACTTTCAAGAACCTCAAAAATTTTTTTTACGAGGGAAAGTTTGGGATCGATATCTCCCGATTCAATTCTCGCGATAAGGGGTTGGCTCACTCCTACAAGCTCGGCAAGCTTTTTTTGAGTTATTCCGAGCTTTTTCCTTCTCCTCTTAATCTCTTCAATCTCAAAATGCATAAAGCTTGTTTGTTGGCAGTTATTTAAAATTACCGTTGTGCATAATGCTTTGTATTGATTTTTTAAAAACAAATTAAAACCAAACAAAAAAATATTCTGAGGTTGATTGTAGCTAAATGACCGAAATGATCGAAAGGTTCGCATGGCTGATCAATGCCGACTACATAACCCAAAATGGGAAAGCTGTTGTAAGGCTCTGGTGCAAAGACGATGACGGGATTTTCGTGGCTTATGACGACTCATTTGAGCCCTATTTCTACGTTATCGGAGATGTTGATGAAAGCGATCTCAGTTTTAAAATTGAAAGGAGAGGAGAGCTTATCTCTCCAGCAAGAGTTGAAAGGGTGAAGATGAAGATTTTTGGGAAGGAAACAGAGGTTTTTAAAGTTTACGCCAAACATCCCCAGCACGTTCCGAAGCTCAGAGAAACAATCTCCCAGTTTGCTGAAGTCAGGGAGGCTGACATTCCTTTCGTTTATCGCTATCTCATTGATAGGGATCTTGCATCGCTGGATGGGGTCAGGATAAAGGGAAGGGAAGTAGTTGGAGGATTGAGCGAGTTAGTCGGAGAAGTTAAAGCGATAAAAATCTCGGAGATTGAGAGGGTGGAGAGGGAAGAGTTTCCCGAACTCTCAATTCTTGCTTTCGACTGCGAGATGCTGGCAGAGATGGGAATGCCGGATCCACAGAAGGATCCGATAATAGTCATCTCGGTCAAGGCCGGGGATTACGAGAACATAATAAACGGCGATGATGAGAAAGAGGTTATAAGGGAGTTTGTAAAGGTGATAAAGTCCATAGATCCCGACGTAATCGTGGGCTACAATCAGGACAACTTCGACTGGCCTTATTTGAAGAAGAGGGCAAGTCTTCATGGAATAAAGCTGAACATAGCCAGAGATGGGTCAGAAGTGGTGATAAGAGGGGGGAGACCTAAGATCGCCGGGAGGCTGAACGTCGATCTGTACGACATCGCGATGAGAACGCTGGATGTAAAGATAAAAACCCTCGAGAACATAGCCGAATTTCTAGGAAGGAAGATAGATATAGCAGACATAGAGGCGAAGGACATCTCGAAGCACTGGAAGAATGGAGATAGAGAGGCTGTGATTCGCTATTCGAGGCAGGATGTGATGCACACATACTTCATAGCCGAGGAGCTTTTGCCAATGCACTACGAGCTTTCTAGGATGATAAGAATCCCGCTGGATGATGTTACGAGGATGGGGAGGGGAAAGCAGGTCGACTGGCTTTTGCTGAGCGAGGCTTACAAGCTTCGTGAACTCGCTCCAAACCCGGCTGAGTTTTCCCAGCCCTATGAAGGAGCCTTCGTTCTCGAGCCAGAAAGGGGTTTGCATGAAAATGTTGTTTGCTTGGATTTCGCTTCGATGTACCCTTCGATAATGATCTCCTTCAACATAAGCCCCGATACGCTTTCTAAAGAAAACTGCGACTGCTTCGTAGCCCCTGAGGTTGGCCACAGATTTCTCAAGAAGCCGGATGGCTTTTTCAAGCGGATTTTGAGAATGCTGATAGAGAGGAGGAGAGAGATCAAAAGGCAGATGAAAGAGCTTGATTATTCTTCGCCGCAATATCTGCTTCTGAACATAAAGCAGGAGACCCTCAAGATTCTGACCAACTCCTTCTACGGCTACACCGGCTGGGGTTTGGCGAGGTGGTACTGCAGAGAGTGTGCAGAAGCTACAACAGCATGGGGGAGGCATTTCATCAAGAAGTCCGCGAGCATCGCAGAATCGATGGGATTCCAAGTCCTCTACGGTGATACCGATTCGATATTCGTGAAGAAAGAGGGGGCGAAGCTCGAGGAGCTTAAGCAGGAAGTTGATAAGCTGCTAGAAAGGCTTTCGGCTGAGCTTCCGATTCAGATTGAAGTAGATGAGTTCTACCACACGATATTCTTCGTTGAGAAGAAGAGGTATGCAGGCTATACGGACAGCGGTAGAATAATCGTTAAAGGCTTAGAAGTTAGGAGGGGTGACTGGTGCGAACTGGCTAAGAAAGTTCAGAAAGATGTCATAGAAATAATTTTGAAGGAGAAGAACGTTGACAGAGCCGTAAGTCTTGTAAAAGAAGTCATCGAGAAAATCAAAGCAGGCAAGATACCGTTGGAAGAGTACGTAATTTACAAGAGCCTCACAAGAAGACCCTCGAAGTATGAAAGCGTTCAGGCGCACGTTAAGGCTGCTATGAAAGCCGAGAAGAAGGGTTTGGTCTATGCTGTTGGCTCGAAGGTTGGTTACGTTGTTACTAAAGGAAGCGGGAATGTCGGAGATAGGGCTTTTCCGGCAGATTTGATTGAATCTTTCGATGGAGAAGCTTTCGTAGATGCTGAAGGAAACGTTTATAGGCTTGACAGGGATTACTATATAAACAACCAGATTCTACCCTCGGTGATGAGGATCCTTGAAAGGTTCGGCTATACTGATAGCTTTGTTACCGGAAGAGCCGAGCAGAAAACCCTCGACACTTTCTTCTGAGGTGGTTGCTTGAGCTTCTATATCTTCAGGTGCAGGAAGTGCGGCAGGTTTCTCTATGCCAGGAGCTCAAGCAAAACTAGAAAATGCGTTTGTGGTTATACAAATAAGCTTGACAGGGTGGTTGTTATTGCTGAGGCTCAAAACGAACGGATGGCTGCGGAATTGATAAGGAGGAAGCAGGGAGAAGGAACCTGGTTCACGAGACTGGGAGGTGAGTAGCATTTACGAATACGATATTGAAGTCTGGTTTGGAGATCTAGATTCTTTTGGCCACGTAAACAACGCGAGAATTTTCACGTATCTCGAGGCTGGAAGGTTCAAGTACTTTAAAGAAAGGCTTGGATCGCTTGGTGGAGTCGAATTCGTTCTTGCCAGAGTTGAGGTAGATTTCATCGCTCCGATAAATCTTGGTGACATCGTTAAGGTAAAAATGTGGGTTGGTGAGATAGGGAATTCCAGCTGGGAATTCCTTTATTCTGTTGAAAAAGATGGTAAGGAAGTTGTAAAAGCAAAATCGGTGCAAGTTTGGTATGATCTTAGAAAAAATAAGAGTAAGCCGATTCCAGAAAGGATTAGAGAGGTGCTGGAAGAAGATAGTTTGGATTAGATTAAGGCGATTATCTGAGAAAGAGCAACGAAGTCGCTGGATAGCATTGATTTTCGGTAAAAGCTTTTAAGTTCGCGAGTTATTTTCTGCAGGGGAATCGTTATGATAGGAATCCTCTTTGCTCTCATTTCGTCAATCCTATGGGGGATAAACGGGATTTTTCTCAGAAAGGGGCTGGAGGGGGAAGATGTTGTTTCAGCGACCTTCACGGTTATTTTCATTGTAACATGCCTGACTTTTTTCTTCTCCCTCGGAGGTGTTGCAGAAGTGGATCTTCCGCTACAGAAGGTTGTTATGCTCATGCTTGCCGGAATAATCTCTTACTTCATAGCAAGGGTGATAACATACTTTTCTGTAACGGCAATCGGCTCATCAAGGGCTTTTTCCGGCACTTCTACAAGGATAATGTTTTCAGCCTTCTTCGGAGTCTTTCTGCTCCACGAAGCCCTAAATGAGCTGATTCTTAGCGGAACGATCCTGATGATCATTGGGTTGTATATCTTCTCCACCGAGAAGATTGATAAATTTGGGATTTATATCTCCGTTCTAAGTGGATTTCTTTACGGTTTGGCATCCCTTTTCATCAAAGAGGGGTTGCTGGGGAGTATTTTCTTCAGTGTCTTCCTAGCTTCCATCTCTGGTTTAGTCATGCTGGGAATCTTTGCAGCCTTTAAAGGAAAGTTAAAGCTTATCAGAAACAAGTATCTTGCAATTTCTGCAACCTCTCTTGCCTTTGGAAACATCTCTTACTACTTCGCCCTCTCAATCGCTCCTTTAACCATCGCCGTTCCTATCTCGAATTTGTATCCTTTAGTTACGACAGTTCTTTCCTACTTTTTCATTCAAAAGCTGGAATTCGTTCAGTTGAAAACATTCGTGGGGTCTTTTCTTGCTGTTTTGGGATCGATACTGATCTCAATCGGTAAATAATTCAAGGGCATGAAACAGTGGTTTTGGGATCACTCGAAGAGCTTTAAATTTAATTAAATTATTTTTATAAACTTGGATACCACAAAAACTTTTAAAATTGACCTTACTTTTAATCAACCTTGGAGGTGATGGGATGAAGATAACATGGCTGGGACATGCTGCCTTCCTTTTAGAGGGGTCGAGAAAGATTCTGATAGACCCATTCCTAACCGGAAACCCGAACGCTCCAGTTAAACCGGCTGAAGTTAAAACGGATTTGATAGTTGTTACTCACGGCCATGGAGATCATTTAGGCGATGCCGTTGAGATAGCGAAGGTTAATGACGTTCCCGTTGTCTGCATCCATGAGCTTTCGAGATACCTGTCAAAAAAGGGAGTCGAGGCAGTGGGGATGAATCTTGGTGGAACAGCGAACTTCCGAGGTTTCAGGATAACACTGGTTAATGCTTTGCATTCGGCTGACGTGGAAGAAGATGATGAGCTGATAAGCACCGGCCAGGCTGCCGGAACGATAGTTGAGCTAGATGGCGTGAGGGTTTACCACACCGGCGATACCGATGTTTTTCTCGACATGCAGCTCATCGCAGAAATCCACAATCCGGATGTCATGCTTGTTCCCATCGGCGATTGGTATACGATGGGGATAAAAGGAGCGGTTAAGGCCTTGGAGCTCGTGAAGCCGAGGTATGCGATTCCCATGCACTACAACACCTTTCCCGTTATAGAGCAGGATCCGGAGAACTTCAAGAAAGCTGTTGAGGAGGCCGGACTTACCATCGAGGTGATTTTGCTCCATCCTGGAGAATCCTTTGAACTCTAGATTGTTCTACTTCTGATTTTGAGATTTCATCTTTTTAATTTAAAAACCTATCATTGGAAAAAAGAAAAGCTTAAGTTGTTTGAGTTATTGTTATTGTTATTATTAGAGGTCTGACTATGCCCGAACTTCAACAGCTGAACAAACATCTGATAGTCAAGTCGAAGAAAGCTATCGTGGTTGCTGAAATCTCGGGAGAGAGCATTCTCAATGTTTACTGCGACTACCGTGAGCGATGCAACGAAGCTGGATTAACCAACAATGGCTGCCCTCCTTACTGTGAATTCATAGTTGCAATTAAACGATATCTCTGCAGGCAGCCGACAAAGTTCTCGATCAAAGAACTTTAAACATCAAACATTAAACATTACTTCACTTTTGGAACTAGAATGCTACCGTCCTTTCCAGAGATGATCTCCCCTCTGTTTTCGAGGTAAAGTTCCACGGTTAAGGCTGCGATGGCTGCATCCACCAAATCAGCATTTTCCAGCTCGTCGAATTCGATGAATTTCCTGAGCCCGGTTTTTATCATCTCTAAGCCAGATTTTATGTTCTTCTTCGATTCAGGGGCTATTCCAAGAATCTTTCTCGTCGCATACGGATAAACCTCAAAAACTTTTACCGACTTTTCCTCCAACGTTCTGGCTATCTCCATCCCCCTCAAAACAACAGGCCTGAAAAATTCGGCTCCAGAAGGGAAAAGCTTGATTTCGTATCGGTAAAGCTGCCTTTCACACTCTCTTAAGCTACCTTTTTCTGGAAAAGAGAGAGGTGCGTCGATTCCCGCATATTCTACGGCTAAATCCAGATCTTTTAGCTCTCCCTTTTTGAGCTTTCCCTTTTCGACAACCTTTCTTTTCGAGGTTATCACATAGTGGGAGAGCCTTACTCCGACGTCTATCCCCAGAACCTTCATCTTTCCAACTGCCCGAGCTTATCAACTCTAAGCTCCAGCTAACCCGACTCTGGCCAACCTAACTCTAACCTCACTCTGGCTAACCCACTTTAGCTAACCCCCGACTCTACACAATATTTAAATATCTTCCTTCTGTTGCGATATTTCAGTGTGGTGATTGCATGGCAGATTTCAAGCACATAGTCAGGATCGCCGATACGGATCTGGATGGAAAGAGGAATGTGATGTTCGCGCTAACTCAGATTAAAGGGATAGGCCACCGAATGGCCAAAAGTCTGACGAACATTCTCGGCATCGATGCAACAGCGAAGCTCGGAGAGCTCGATGATGAAACGATCGAGAAGCTGAAGACGTTCGTAGAGCAGGACATCGACAGCCTACCGGACTGGATGGTGAATCGTAGGAAGGATCGATACAGCGGCAAAAATCTTCATCTCCTCGGCAAAGATGTTGACTTCTCAAGGATGGTGGATCTGGAGAGGCTCATGAAGATAAAGTCCTACCGCGGAATGAGGCATGCGAAAGGCAAGAAAGTGAGAGGTCAGAGAACCCGCTCAACGGGCAGAAAGGGAAGGACGGTTGGAGTTATAAGGAGAAAGAAGTAGAGGAGTGAAGGAGTGATTGAGGTAAAGAGGTAAAAGAGGTAAAGGTGATAGGATGGGAGATCCGAAGAGGCACAGGAGGAAGTACATAACACCAATGAGGCCCTGGGACAAGGTTAGGCTGGAGAAGGAAGTGGAGTTAATAGTTAAATACGGCTTGAGAAACAAGCGAGAGCTCTGGAGGTTCCAGAACATTCTCAGGAAGTACAGGAGGGTTGCTAGAGAGCTTCTCGCCAAGATCGATCTTCCGGGCAGGGAAGGTGAGCTGGCCAAGGCCAAAGCCCAGATGGTGATAAGGAAGCTCGCAAAGATGAGTGTGCTTGAAGAGAATGCAACGCTGGATGACATTCTCAATCTCAACGTGGATGCCTTCCTGAATCGCAGATTACAGACGATAGTTTTCAGACAAGGCTTGGCGAACACGATCAAGCAGGCGAGGCAGCTTATAACTCACGGCCACATAGCGATCGATGGCAGGAAGGTTACAGTTCCAAGTCACATCGTTACAAGGGAGGAGGAGACCAAGATCTCCTACTACGAAAACTCTCCCTTCGCGGAGAGAGGTTTGGTCTTGAAGGCTGAGAAGGCTGAGAGTCAGGAAGCGTAAATCTAGAAAGAGTAAGAATAGAGGTGTTTTTATGGAAAAGAAGAAGGGCAAATGGGGTATTGCGAACATCTTTTCATCCTACAACAATACGATCATCACTATAACCGATATCACGGGGAGCGAGACGATTGTAAGGATCAGCGGCGGAATGATCGTGAAAGCAAGCAGAGACGAGGGAAATCCCTATACAGCCATGCAGGCGGCGATAAGGGCAGCGGAGAAGGCGATGGAAAAGGGGATTGAAGGCGTGCACATAAAAGTTAGAGCCCCCGGAGGAAACAAGCACACGAACCCCGGTCCGGGAGCGCAGGCTGCGATAAGGGCTCTAGCAAGAGCCGGACTGAAGATCGGTAGGATCGAGGATGTAACTCCAATCCCGCACGACGGCACTAGGGCTCCCGGCGGGAAGAGGGGAAGAAGAATCTGAAATTCGAAATCATCCTCTTAATCTTTTAATTCTGGAGAGGTGAAAATGGAACCCAAAATTGAGATTCTGGAAGAGGGAGATCTGAAGCTCAAATTCATTTTGGAGTCTTCGACTGCTTTTGCTAACTCTTTGAGGAGGGCTATGAAAAGCATGGTGCCTACGATGGCCGTCGATTACATAGACTTCTACATGAACACCTCCTATCTCTACGACGAAATTCTAGCCCATAGAATAGGGCTAATTCCCATAAAAACGGATCTCGAGAAGTTCAACATGCCCGACAAATGCGTTTGCGGTGGAGAAGGATGCCCAAATTGCCAAGTTTCCTTCAGACTCAACATCGAAGGGCCGAAGCTTGTCTATTCCGGAGACTTCGTTTCTGACGATCCGGAGACAGTTCCGGTTTACGACAACATCCCGGTTGTTGAACTCGATGAGGGACAGCAGCTAATGCTGGAAGCGGTGGCAAGACTTGGAACGGGAAAGGAGCATGTGAAGTGGCAGCCTGTTTCAGCCTGTACGTATAGGATCATTCCGGAAATAGTCATCGGTGAAAGCTGTAACGCGTGCAAAGATTGCGTTGAAGTATGCCCGAGAAACGTTTTCGAGGTTGAAGATGAAAAGATCGTGGTGAAAAGGCCCGAGGAATGCTCGATGTGCATGGAATGTGTTGAGGTTTGCGAACAGTCTGCTATCGACGTGAATGAAACGAACAGATTCCTCTTCAATGTGGAAGGAACGGGAGCTTTACCAGTTAAGAGGGTTCTCGTCGAGGCCTTAAAGGCTCTTAAAAGCAAAGCAGAAGAGCTCACCTCGATAGTTGAGATTGAGTAACGATTGAATGGGTTTTTAAATTTTAATGCTTTTAATAGATTTTATTTAGATTTATTCAGATAACCCTCTTCTACTCACATAGAGGTAAGAGTAAAGTCCGCCTAACACTATCAGTCCCATCCCAAGCCATACGAAGTTTGCAAGCCTGTTGATGTGCACTTCTATTCCAACTTTCTTTAAATCGCTTGAAATCCCATTAATTGAGACGTACAAATCATGGAGTGGGAAGCTCATGATCTCAACCGAGGAGACAACCCTGTCCTGTCTGATAATCTTGTACTCTCTCATTTCTGGCTTTAGCGTTCCTATAAGCTTCCCATTCTCGTAAATCTGGATTTCTGCAAAGATGGAGAATTTTTCTCCATCCTCCCTTGCGTTAAGTTTCACAAACTTTAATTCGTATCCATCTATGGTTGCAGTTTCTCCAGGACTCAGAGCGAATTGCTGGGTGTTGGAGAGACTCCAAACCCCTATCGAACCGATAAAAAGGAACATTACACCTATATGCACAACGTAAGCACCGTATCTTCTTAAAAACCTCATCTTTCCTGTGTAAAAGGCTACCAGGTAGTTCAGCAAGGAGAAAGCAAAAAGCCCAGCGGCTAGGGAGGCTAGAATGCTTCTCGAAAGGGCGAATGATGAAAGCGAAGCGATCAGAAATATGATGGATGGGATTAGGAATTTCTCTCTCAGTTCTCCATCCCAGCCCCACTTCAGCCTTATGCAGAGTCCGAAAAGGGCGAACAGGATTATTTCAACTGGGAACATTATCGACTCGTAGTATTTCCTCCCCAGTTCAAATCCGAAAGCGGGTATCAGAGTGCCAATAAGAACGCCAAGAAAGAGCATCAGAATAACGAGTAAATAAACAAGGATGGATGTTTCTCTGTTGATGGAAATCCTAAGCTCATCTCCTCCCCTAAAACCGTTCCTTTTGACATATATGGATACAACCGCAGAGATAACTATGACCAAGAGAAAAATAACTCCTTCAGGCCCCTCGCCGAAAGCATGAACCGATGAAACTATTCCACTTCGGGTAACAAATGCTGCGAATACCACCAGAATGAAGGTTAACACCAGCAGATAGTAATTTGCGGAAATTATCCACGAACCCTTAGCCCTTTTCTGGAGGTAAAAGGTGTGAAAAACGAGGGTCGAGGTAAGCCACGGAAGCATCGAAGAATTCTCAACCGGGTCCCATCCCCAAAAACCTCCCCAACCCAGTGTCCGATAAGCCCACCATCCGCCAACGAAGATTCCTAGGCCGAGCAAGATCCATGATGGTAGCAAATACTTCATCGCCCTCTCTTCCCAGTCCTTTCCTAGGGCATATCCTGAAACGGCCATTGCAAACGGGATGAGGAGTCCGGCATAGGCAGCGAAAACGATTGGTGGATGGATTACCATCTCCAGAGTTCTTAACAGTGGATTTAATCCCACTCCCTCTGGCTGGGCTGGAATTCTCGTGAAGGGATTTGAGGTTGTAAGCAAAAGGATGTTAATCAGCAGAAGAAACAGGCCAGAAATTGCGAGGGTATAAGCGGTCAGACTGTCCTTTTTATCGGAAAGAACGAAAAGATTTACCGTGGCTATGAAAAGAGCCCAAAGCAGAAGCGAGCCTTCTTTTCCAGCCCAGAATGCACTGACTGTAAGGAGCAAGGAAAGCTTGGAATCGGAGTTATAGAAAACGTATTCGTAAGAAAAATCTTTTGAGAGGAAGTGAGAGAGGAGCAAAAGACTTGAGAAGAGAATGGCAAGAAAGTACAGAAAAACTGCTTTTTCACCGTTTTGCAGCAAATCAGCCGATCTTTTTTTTACTCCAGCGTAGAATGCGTAAACGGAGTACGCTACTAATATCAAAGAAGCCAGAAGCAGAATTTCACCCACGTCCATCCTATCGCCTCATTTCTCAACCTTGTATTCTGTGTGGCACTTCGTCAGAACCTTGGAGGCAAAGAATGTTCCATCTTTATAATCTCCCACAACAACCACTGTAACATTCTCTTGATAATGGGTTGTGCCCTTGTAAACAACCTTCATAACGCTCTTTCCGTCCGTAAGCTCGAAGAGTGTTACGTTTCCTTCGATACGGGTTGAGTTGGGAACTATTGTCCCATTTACTTGGATGTTGTAAGCTTCCTTAAGTTCTAAAACCTCTGAAACAGTTTTATACGGTGAAACATTTGATATGAATGCATAGGCTATGAAAATGAGGAAGGCAATTGATGTAGCTCCGAGAAGTATCTTTCCCCGCCCTTCCATTGGTTCAACTTGAACATACCTTATTTAATCTTTTCTGGGGTTACCTGAAGCCAACTGCCTCAGAATATGAGATCTTCGATTGCTGCCTTTTCCACGGCAAGCTTTATCTCCCTAGCTATCCTCCTCCCCATGTACATGTTCTCCCCCCACAGAATGTACGAATAGGCTGAACTTGGAATTCCGCTGTTAGTCCCGGCTACAATTCTGGCGGAGATCTCAAAAACCGTCATTTCAGCATTCTCGTCAAATACAGCCTCGAGGCAGAAAGGCCCCACCATTCCCGGATAAGCTATCTCCTTTGAAACTTCCACAACATTCTTAGCAGCCTCTAAAGCCTGGGAAAGCAGGCTCTCCCTCAAAACTATTGGAAAGTTTCCCACAACCGTGTAAGTTGGGGAAGGATCTATTTTCAGCTGGATTGGAGCGGGAACTTTGCCCAAGCTGTCGACGTCGGCTTCATACCTCCTGTCGATTGCGATCAGCTCAACCCTCTCGAGGATTGGAGAGTAAAAGAAGGAGAAGTATACATTCGCCCCAAGGATGTACTCTTGAATGAAAGCTTTTTCAAAGTCTTCCCTTCTGGCAAGCCCCTTCTGAACCATCTCTTCGGACTTCTTGAGAAAATCCTCGTAATCTGTAGCGAGAAAGTAACCTTTCCCTCCCTTAGCCCCCGGAAACTTCACTATGGATAAGCGATCAATTTCCTCGGGTTTTTCGATTATCCTTGGCGTTTTCAGGCCAGCCTTTTTCAACCAAGCCTGCTGCATCTCTCTAACAGTCTCCCAGTACATTAACTCCCTGTTCCCGAAGATGGGGATTCTCAGCCTCTCGAGGTTTCCAATGTAGGCGTTAAACGAGCCATGGGGGATAAGGATTCCGTTGAGCTCGATTATCATATCTTGAAAGTTATCCTCAAGTAAATCCGGGAAATCTTGGATTTCGATGAGCTCGTCTGCAACGGGAAAGGACTCGTAGATTATCCTTTCCTTCTCTCTGCAAAGGCAGACAGTCTTGAATCCTTCTTCCTTTGCCCCTTTTAGGATGTTCAACGCGGAATGGCTTCCCAAGGTTACGATGCTTATCTTGCTGTGATCGTAATCGTTCAGAACCTCAAGAATCTTCTCCCTGCTCCTCTTTATTACCTCAGCTCTTTCCTCCAGATTCATAAGATCTCCTCAATAATTTGATTTTATTTCAACTTATTTTATTTGTTATTTTGTTTACTGCCTTTTCCGACCCTTTTTCTAATCCTCCGGCTGATGAGTGAGGCGAAGACCGCAGCTCCGAAACCATTATCCACATTTACAACAGCAACACCCGAAGAGCAGCTCTGGAGCATTGAGAAGAGCGTAGTCAAACCGTTCAGGCTCACACCGTAGCCCACGGAAGTGGGAACTGCTATCACAGGCAGATCAACGATTCCAGCAACGACAGAGGGCAAAGCTCCCTCCATCCCGGCAACCACTATTATGGAATCAACCTCGCTACCCAAAATCTCCTTTATGGGGTTGATCAGCCTGTGCAGTCCGGCAACGCCAACATCGTAGTACTTCAAAACCTCCAATCCAAGAAATTCGGCTGTAGTTGCAGCCTCTTCAGCTACCCTAATGTCTGAGGTTCCCGCAGTCAGAATCGCCACCCTGCCGAATTTTTCTTTCCTTTTCCCAACTATAATCGTTCCGGATTTCTCGTTCACAAAGGCATCTGGAAAAGCCTTCAGAATCGCCTCAATCTGCTCATCCGACGCTTTCGTAACGAGGACTCCTTCCAACACCTTCAAACTTTCCTTTAAAATTTTAACTATCTCTTCCGGAGTTTTGCCTTCCGCATAGATCGCTTCTGGCTTTCCTGCTCTAGCCTCCCTTAAATGATCAAAATTTGCGAAGTCCTCAACCTGTTTTAGAAATATCTTGACGAGCTCCTCTCTGCTCTCCTCATCAAGCTCCCCGATCTCTTCCAGAATTTTTCTTATTTCATTGACGTTTTTTTCTTTGGATTTCCCTTTCATCGTCCCTGCCTTTGTTTTGATTTATTTTTCTTGGTTTTACCTAATAATTCCTGATCTCCTCGTGATACTCCTGGATGGATTTCACAGTCACACCATCCATTCCCGTCCTTCTCAGAGATTCTATCGCCTTAACAACAGCCAAAGCCCCTGAGATCGTTGTTATGTAAGGCACATTGTGGTCGACGGCAGCCCTCCTTATCAGAAAGCCCTCGGTTTTGCCCCTTTTGCCAGAGGGGGTGTTTATTATAAAATCAATCCCCCGGTTAATTATCTCGTCTATGACATTCGGCCTTCCTTCGCTCACCTTCAGCGTTATCTCAGCGTTAACGCCGTGCTCCCTCAGAAAGCCAGCTGTTCCGGTGGTTGCGAGGATCTTGAATCCCATCCCCTCCAGCTTTTTCGCAATCGGTAGGACCTTCCTTCTGTCTTCCTCTTTCACGCTGATGAAAACCGTCCCCTCTAGAGGCAATCGCATTCCAGCGGCGAGCTCTGCTTTATAGTAAGCGAGCCCAAAATCGTAGTCTATACCCATAACTTCTCCCGTTGCCTTCATCTCTGGCCCCAGAATCGGATCAACGCCGGGAAGTTTTATGAATGGGAAAACTGCCTCTTTAACTGCGACATGCTTTAAATCGAGAATTTCTTTAACACCAAGCTCTCTGAGCTTCTTACCCGTCATGAGCTTTGCAGCTATCTTTGCAAGTGGCACACCAGTTGCCTTGCTGACGAAGGGAACCGTTCTGCTGGCTCTCGGATTCGCCTCCAGAACGTAAACGACGTCATCCTTTATCGCGAACTGAATGTTTATCAGGCCTGTAACCTTCAAAGCGAGAGCCATTCTTCTCGTATAGTCTTTTATCGTCTCAATATGCTCCTCGCTCAGCGATATGGGCGGTAAAACGCAGGCAGAATCTCCGCTATGAATGCCAGCCTCCTCAACATGCTCCATTATCCCCCCGATAACAACTTCTTCCCCATCGCACAACGCATCGACTTCAACTTCGATCGCATCCTCCAGAAATTTGTCTATCAGCACTGGTTTCTCCTCGCTGACATCGAAGGCTTCAACGATGAAGCTGTTGAAAGTATCCTCATCGTAAACTATCATCATTGCCCTTCCGCCGAGCACGTAGGAAGGCCGGACAAGCACTGGATAGCCTATCTTCTTCACTATCTCCCTCGCCTCCTCTATGCTGAAAGCTATGCCATTGGGCGGCTGGGGGATTCCAAGCCTCTCCAAAAGCTCGGAGAACCTCTCTCTGTCTTCTGCTATGTCTATCGAGTCGGGAGACGTGCCGAGAATTCTCACTCCAGCTTTCTCCAGCGGAACCGCTATGTTCAAAGGCGTTTGCCCGCCAAACTGAACCACAACGCCTTCAGGCTGCTCATTCTCGTAGATGTTAAGCACGTCCTCGAAGGTTATTGGCTCGAAGTACAGCCTGTCGGAGGTGTCGTAGTCTGTTGAAACTGTTTCGGGATTGTTGTTCACCATTATCGTTTCATAGCCATCCTCTTTCAAGCTGAAAACACCGTGCACGCAGGTGTAGTCGAACTCTATTCCTTGCCCTATCCTGTTCGGGCCGGAGCCGAGGATTATGATTTTCTTTCTGCTGGTTCGGACGGCTTCGTTCTCATCTTCATACGTTGAGTAGTAATAAGGAGTTTTAGCCTCAAATTCAGCCGCACAGGTGTCTACCATTTTGTAAACGGCCTTTATTCCGAGCTCCTTTCTTCTCTTCCTCACCTCAAGCTCGCTCGTATTGAAGATGTGTGCAAGCTGAACATCTGAGAAACCCCACCTTTTTGCTTTCAAAATGTATTCGGCTGGAAGATCGTATATCGTATACTTCTTCGCAAGCTTTTTCAGCTCATACTCAAAGTTGAGAATGTTTTTGATCTTCTGAATGAACCATTTGTCTATCCTCGTAAGCTTGGCTACCTCCTCAACGCTCAGACCTTTAGCAAGGGCATATCTGATGTAGAAAATCCTGCTCGGATGCGGGGAGGTGAGCCTCTTGATTATATGCTCCATCGTGGGATCTTTGTCCCTCCCATCGCTTCCTATTCCAAAGCGTCTGATTTCGAGACTCCTCAAAGCTTTTTGCAAAGCCTCCTCGAAGGTTCTGCCTATCGCCATAACCTCGCCCACGCTCTTCATCTGCGTTCCGAGCGTTGGATCGGCAGTCGGGAACTTGTCGAACGCGAACCTCGGGATTTTAACAACCACATAGTCTATAGTTGGCTCAAAGCTTGCTGGAGTCTCCTTCGTTATATCGTTGGGTATCTCGTCGAGGGTGTAACCGATTGCAAGCTTTGCAGCAATCTTTGCGATCGGAAATCCGGTTGCTTTGGAAGCCAAGGCTGAGGATCTGCTAACTCTCGGGTTCATCTCTATAGCAACAACCCTGCCATTGTCAGGATGAACGGCAAACTGGATGTTGCTTCCTCCCGTCTCGACTCCGATCTCTCTTATTATCTTTATCGCGGAATCTCTGAGGTACTGATATTCTACATCAGTCAAGGTTTGAGCCGGGGCAACGGTTATGCTGTCACCCGTATGCACCCCCATCGGGTCGAAGTTCTCGATAGAGCATATTATCACAACATTGTCGGCCAAATCTCGCATAACTTCAAGCTCGTATTCCTTCCACCCAATAACTCCCTCTTCGATTAAGACTTGGTTTATGAGGGACATCTCGAGGCCTCTTTCAACGATATCCTTCAGCTCGGTTCTGTTGAAAGCAATCCCGCCACCAGTCCCGCCCAGCGTGAATGCTGGTCTTACAACAACCGGGAAACCTATATCCTCGGCTATCGATATCGCCTCATCCAGATTGTTCGCAACCTCGCTTTTGGGGACTTCTAAGCCAATCCTCTCCATGGAAGCTTTGAAGAGATCCCTGTCTTCAGCTTTCTTTATCGCGTCGAGCTTCGCCCCTATAAGTTCAACCTCATACTTGTCAAGGATCCCCATATCTCCAAGCTGAACTGCAACGTTCAGAGCTGTTTGCCCGCCAAGAGTCGGAAGCAAAGCATCCGGCAACTCTTTTTCAATTATCTTCGCCACGAAGTCAGCTGTTATTGGCTCGATATACGTTCTGTCGGCCATCTCGGGATCGGTCATGATGGTTGCAGGATTCGAGTTCACTAAGACTACCTCATAGCCCTCCTCCCTCAATGCCTTGCATGCCTGACTGCCGGAATAGTCGAATTCCGCTGCTTGGCCAATAACTATCGGCCCGGAGCCTATCACCATTATCTTTCTTATATCCTCTCTCTTCGGCATGTTCTCTGCTCCATTTCCTTCTACTCTATTCGGTTCTATTCGTTTTACCTCTATTCAGTACTCCTTCACCATTTTGCAAAACCTGTCGAAGAAGAAGTAGGTATCATGTGGGCCAGGGCCCGCTTCCGGATGATACTGAACGGTGATAAGGGGAATTTCCTTATGCCGCATTCCTTCAACCGTGCGATCGTTCAGATTTATCTGGGTAACCTCTAAGCCAGTTCCGTCTAAAGTTCTTTCATCGACAGCGAATCCATGATTCTGGCTTGAGATGAAAACTCTGCCCGTTTCGAAATCCTTCACCGGCTGATTCGAGCCGCGATGCCCGAATTTCAACTTGAAGGTTTTTCCTCCTAAGGCTAAAGCAACAAGCTGATTTCCTAGGCATATTCCAGCCATCGGGAAGTCTCCAGCCAAAGTTTTTATTGTCTCGATCGTTGGTTTAACTCTTGCCGGATCTCCCGGGCCGTTTGAGATGAAAACTCCGTCTGGATTCAGCTCCTTAATCTTTTCCGGAGGATAGTCGTATGGTACGAGCGTTACGTTCAGATTTCTTTTCAGAAGCTGTCTAACGATGCTCAGCTTTATCCCGCAATCAACCAACACAACTTCATATTTCCCCTTTTCAGCCTCCATCCTTTTCGGCTTCTTAACGCAAACCTTGTCGACAAGATCGATTTCGGTGATTGAAGGTTGCTCAACCGCTCTCTTCAGCAGTTTCTCCCTGTCATAATCCCCTACTGCAAGAACCGCCTTCATAGCTCCGTAGACCCTCGTTTTCTTGGTCAACGCTCTCGTGTCAACTCCTTCAATCCCCGGCACGTTGTATTCTTTCAGAAGCTCATCCAAGCTTTTCGTGTGTCTCCAGTTGCTGGGATCTCTGCAAAGCTCCCTTACAACGAACCCTTCAACCTTCACCCCATCGCTCTCGAAGTCCTCCTCGCATACTCCATAGTTACCTATAAGCGGGTAGGTCATCATCAGAATCTGCCCAGCATAGCTGGGATCGGTTAAAGCCTCGACGTATCCAGTCATCGAGGTGTTGAAAACCAGCTCTCCTTCAGCATAGCTCTCTGCCCCGAAACCTTCTCCCTCCACAAGAGTTCCGTCCTCGATCGCTAAAGCTGCTCTTACCATTTTGATCCCCTATCTGTTGCTGTCCCTCATCAAATCCTTCAGCTCCTTCACGACCTCCCTCAAACTCGGCACGTCGAAGAATTTCTTGCCGATAACTTCATTCGCGAACGCCTGATACATCCTTGCAACCCCATCTCTAAGCTCTTCTGGCAGATTAGGTGGCCTTCCAAGTATTTTCCTCCAGTTTTCAACGCCTTTGGTGACCCTCAATCTTTTGTACCAGTAAGTTTTTCGGTAATGCCGTCTGAGAATCTCCTTGCTCAGCTGAAATCCGTTCATGCTGAACCTACATTCATCCAGAGTTCCAACAGCATCTACTAAGGTGAGTTCTCCCTTCTCATTGACAGCAAACTCTACCTTCCCATCCTCGTTTCTAACCCCTATCTCCGATACCCTTGCGGTAATAAGCTCGTTGATCTCCTTGGTTGTTTTTACAAGTTCCTCGAATTTATCTCCCAAACCCGATATCTTCTTTGCCTCCTCAACGCTGAGATATCTGTCCCCGTCTTCGAGCTTCGTGCTGAAATCGATGAGGGGTTTTTCGAGCATCATGCCTGGAGTTGGGTAGTCTTTCAATCCCAGATCTTCCAGCCTTAGCTCTCCCCTCTCGAGTCTTGAGAAAACGCTCGATCCCTCGGGCAGGAAATTTCTGTAGATCACTTCCAACGGCACGAGGTAGTTAACCATCCCTTCCTTGAATTTTGAGTAATCGTAACCGTTTTTCTTTACCGGCTTAATAACTCTGAAAAGTCTCACCTGCATCTCGTTAACCGGCTTTTCGATCTCATCCAGCTTTCTTACCTTCCCATCCTCTACAAGCCCGAGATAGTGAGTTTTGATTCCCTTTTTCTCCAATTCTTCGAAAAAGTAAGCTGAAGTTAGGCATAGAGATGAGCCCTTGTTCTCTATTTTATCCGGCATTTCTCCGTAGTCAAAAACCGAATATCGATTTGAAAAAAAGAAAATCCCCGTTCCAGCCTTTTTTGCCGTTGGTTTCTTTAATATGGTTAAATCCTTAACGCTACCCATTCACATTCTTTCTTGGTGGATTGCTTAATAAATTTTCCTTATGGGTTGGAGTACCTTGGTTAACGTTCTGTAATTTTACATTTCTACCAACATTCTATTCAAAAACCTCCTATTCGAGCCTATTCAAGAACCTCTCCCCTCTTTTCTTCCTGATATTCTTCTATCGCTTTCCGAAGGTTTTCGTCCTTTAAAGCGAAAATCTTCGCCACAGCCAAAGCAGCGTTTTCTGCTTCGAGAACAACCATCGGAGCAACTCCTGATGGCATCCTCAATGAAGATAAAACATCCATTCCAGCAAACTTTTCGCTGTAGGGGGGACATGCTATTACCGGTTTAGTCGTATTGGCATCAACCATCCCACTTAGGGCGTTACTTCTTCCAGCGACTGTTACATAAACGACATCCTCACCCTCAAACTCTTTGATGATCTCAAGAACCCTTAAAGGAGTTTTGTGGGCCGAGGCAACTTGCAGCTCAGAATTTATTCCAAATCGATCGAGATAACCAGAAATTTTTCTGCTAAATTCCATGTCTTTCTTAGAACCCATAATGATGACAGCCTTCATGTTCGTTGGTGGGTGGCTTTAAACAAAACCCTTTCGTATTTTTGTCTTCTTACGATCTTTCTATGATCATTACAATTATTACCAGAGGGAAAATTTTATATAGGATCGTTTGCAGATTTTAGACTATGAGAATAAGTATAATAATGAGCAAAATGGAAGACATGCTTATGAAGATACATGCTGGAGAGATACCTAGAGAAAATCGCGAACTGCTTGAAGTACTAATCCTCAGCGGGTTAGTGAAGAAAGAGAACAACCATTATGAGGTAACCGAAAAAGGACTTGAATTCTTGGACAAACCACTTGTTGAGGCCTAGTATGCCTTAGTATGCCATACCAAATTCTCTCCAGCTAGTTGATTATTCTTTTCTTATCTAGTTATTCCTCTCATCCAAACCTTTTTAAACTATATTGAATATATATTCACTAATGCCAAGACGGAAGAAGAGGAGGTGGGTTTTTCTCGACCTCTATGAACGAGGGGTTGGGGGTAATGTTGAGATCAGCTTTGATGAGCTTGAAGCTTTGAGACTTGCTGATATTGAAGGCTTTAATCAGAATGAGGCTGCAAAGCTAATGGGAATCTCCCAACCAACCTTTCATAGAATTTTAAAAGAGGCGAGAAGAAAAGCCGGATTGACAATTCTTTACGGTATGGGATATAAATTAAAGGGAGGTGATCACATTATGAGGAGATTCAAGTGCTACGATTGCGGTTACGAGTGGGAAGAACCTTTTGGGACGGGGAGGCCTGAGACATGCCCCAAGTGCGGAAGTGCTAACATCCACAGGATGGATCCAGGTAGAGGCAGGGGCAAAGGAGGCCGAGGAGGCCGAGGAGGAAGCGGAAGAGGAAGTGGAGGAGCAGGCAGAGCAGGAAAAGGTGCAGGCAGAGGAATGGGTAGAGGGTGATCCCTTAGATGGATTCTGCCCTGAGAGTAAGCAAAGTTTCAGCCTTTGTAAACCTTCTCCTCACCCTTTTTAAGGGTGTGGCTGGCGTATCTGTAGGAAGCACGGCCTTGATAGCTGATGCTATTCACTCCCTAATCGACGTTTTTGGTTCGGTTTTTGTTTGGCTCGGGATTCGTATTTCTGAAAAACCAGCTGATGAAACGCATCCTTACGGCCATTTCAAAGCTGAAAGCCTTGCAGAACTGGCTGTTGGTATAATAATCATTCTATCTTCATTTTTTATTATTTATGAAGCTTTGAAGGAGCTGATAGCATTTAAGGCTCCTGAGTTTGAATACTATGCTTTGGGGGTTGCCGCGATAGCAACAGTAACGAACGAATTGCTTGCCCGGTATAAGATTTCTGCTGGAAAAAAGTTCAAGTCTTCCGCTTTGATAGCTGAAGGGAAACACTCAAGAGTTGACGTTCTTGCATCCTTTGCAGTCTTTCTCGGTTTTATTTTCGTGAAAATAGGGTATTGGTGGGCTGACGGGCTGGTAGCAATAATCATATCGGTAATAATTCTGCAAATTGGGTTTGGCATTCTTAAGGATTCTACAGATACACTTATGGATAAGGTTGACGAACAGCTTGATCTCCAAATTTCTGAAATAGTGAGCCGAATCGAAGGAGTTGAGAAGGTTGAGCTTATAGCCTCCCGGGGAACTTGGAGGGCAAAGATAATCGAAGTTCATTTCTGCATTAAACCAGGTTTGCCAAGTGATATCATCGATTTAATACAGAAAGAAATAGAGGAAAGGATTAAGTCCAGTTTTCACGAGGTCGTATCTGTAATCCCTGTAGTGAAGGTTTTGAGAGAGAAAGTTGTCCTTGCGATTCCGACGGATGATAAAGGCAGGGTTAAGAACGACATCAGTTCAGAATTTTTTACGATAGTTGAATTTGATGGAGAAGTAGAAAAGAAGGTAATCGAAAATCCTTATGCACATGCAGAAAAGAAGAAGGGCTTTTTAATTTCTGAACTTCTGGAGAAACATGGTGTGACTGCTGTGGTGGCGAAGAAGATAGGGGAGGGGGCAAGAGCCCATCTCAGGAGCAAGGGCATAAATGTTCTCAACTTAGAGGGAAACACGGTTGAGGAAGTGGAGAAGAGGGCAAGGGAACTTATCAAGGGAAGCTCGTCAGAAAGTGTGGGTGAAGTATAGCAGTCAAAGAGTTAGTCAAAGAGTTAGTCTGTTAAAAGTTAAGCATACGGCCTCGGAAATTCAACCTACTGATGTGAAGAAAAAGATTTAAATTGTTGTAGCTCTGCATTTAACTCGGCAAAGGTGAAATATATGGAAATTGACGATTCAATATTTGAACTAATCGATGAAGAAGAAGAGGAATCAGATGACGATACAAAGCTTGCTGAAATTTACAGACTTGCAGTCAGGTTAATAAGATTGCTCGATAGCGTTAAAAGTCAGGAACTCAAAGAAGGAGCGTCTTTAATGCTTATTAGGGAGATTCTAAATGATGACCCCCTCCTCATGGGTCTTGCTTCAAAAATGATTCAGGATCTGAGCTTTGGCCTTACAGAAGATGAAAACTACGTTTCTTGAGTTTTGTTTTGAAGTTTCGTTAGCTGTTATTAGAATTAAAAGTAAAAATAGTAAATAGTGTAATTTAAGCAAAAGCTTTCTCGAAGAATGGCACAACCTGCTTCTTCCTGCTCATCACGCCCGGTAGCCAAACAGACTTACCCTCTAGTTTCTTTCCAAATGCCCTTTCCACAACAGCTGGATCGTCTGTTACTGAGAGCAGCTCTGTTCCTTCCTGGATTATGTCAGTCAGCATAAGAAAGATGCTGTGATAGCCACCTTCCTCCTTAACCTTCTTCATCTCCTCATAGAGCGGATCTTTGAACTCGTCCAGCAAAGAGAGAGAAACAACCTCAATCTGCCCAATTCCAACCTTGTTTCCAGACATGTTGAAGTCCTTGAAGTCTCTGAAGAGAAGCTCTTTTGGCTCCTTTCCAGCAAGATCTGATTTCTGCTTGAACATCTCCATTCCCAATTCCTGAACATCATCAACGCCGGCAATCTTCGCAAGCTCCTCCACGGCTTTCCTGTCAGCATCGGTTGTCGTAGCGGATTTCAGGATTACGGTATCGCTTAGAACGGATGCGAGCAGGATTCCTGCTATTTCTTTTGGTATTTCAACTCCATTATCTTCGTAAAGCTTCTTTACAACTGTCGCTGTCGATCCAACGGGCATGTTGAGATAGAATATCGGATTTGGGGTTGTGATGTCTCCTATCTTGTGATGGTCGATTATCTCGAGAATCTCGGCCTTGTCAATGTTGTCGAGAGTTTGCCCAACCTCGCTATGATCGACCAAAATTACCTGCTTCCCTGTTCCATCAGTAAGAAGTTCTGGTTCGGAAAAACCGAATTTCTCCAAAACGAATTTTGTCTCTGGATTGAGCTCTCCCTGCCTTGCCGGAATCGCATCAACGCCCAGTTTCTTTTTAAGCTCGGCATATGCAATTGCTGAGCATACCGAATCTGTATCCGGGCTTTTATGACCAACTACATAAACCGCCATGAGAAGAAGTTTAAAAACAAGCTAATAACTTTTTCTGTTTTCAATTTTTTTAATTTTTTCAAATCCCGCTTTGGACAATTTAAAACTATTTTTCGTGATTTTTAGGTGTGTCAGTCGTAGATGACCTTCCACCTCGTGTATAGTCCGCTTCCGAGCTTTTGGAAGTTTAGCAACTCGAGTTGGAGAGGGGGATCGAAGGAGCGGCCGTCAACTATTGTCGGAGAATTTTCTCCACCAATGATGATGCTTCCGAAATAGATATTCAGCTCATCAACGAGCTTTTCCTTGAGCATCGAGCTTATCAGAGTCCCTCCTCCCTCAACCATAAGCCTTTCAACACCCATCTCGTAGAGGTAGTGGGAAAGCTCCCTCAAATCAACCCTTTCCTCTCCAAAAATCTCGATTTTCGCTCTTTCCGAGAGCTGAAGTCTTCTATCCTTGGCCGAAAGCTCTGTTGTAGCAATGAGAGTCTCAGCCTCACCATCTAGTACCTTCGCATTCACGGGAGTTCTTAGCTTGCTGTCCACAACAACCCTTAATGGATTTGCGGCCTTGCCGTTTCTGAATCGCTCGATTTTCAGTCCCTCATGCTTTATTGTAAGCGAAGGATCGTCGGAAAGAACTGTTCCAATTCCAACCATTATCGCGTCTGAAAAAGCCCTGAGCCTGTCAACCCTCATGAAGTCCTCTTTACTTGAAATCCTAACCTGCCTCCTGCTTTCATCACTTATCTTTCCATCGACACTTGCTGCCACATTTACGAAAGTGAAGGGACGGGAAAGCATTAAACCACCATTTCAGTTTCATTCCTTCAACAACTTTTCAAGTCTTTTCTTTGCTTCTTTTACCCTCTTATTGTCCTTCCCGGAGAACTTTACGATAACGTATCCCGGCTTTGGATACGACCCGATCTCTACATCCTTAAACTCCTCAACTACCGAATTGAGCTGCTTTAGAATCTTCTCCTCGTATCCCTCAATCCTAAGACTCTCCTCGAAGTAGCGCTCCTTAGAGAATTTCTTTAGGATTTTCTCAAATGTATCTTCCATCTCCACAGGTACACCAGGCATTACGGCTACATTTCTCACTATGAAGGCTGGTGCAGCTCCTCTATCATTCGGAATGACTTCTGATCCTTCAGGCATAGAAGCGACCTTCCTTATCGCCTCCTCGTTCCTTGTTAATCTTCTGAGCATAGAAGCTGCGACTTCATTCAGCTCCAGTTTTAAGCCAAAAGCTTTGGCAATCCCCTCGGCGGTAACATCGTCATGAGTTGCCCCCAATCCACCTGTTACAAGTACGAAATCAGCCTTCTTGCTCGCTTTAGAAACTTCTTCTGCAATCTCTGCAACATCGTCGGGAACGACGATAATCCTCTTAACCCTATGGCCCATATGAACGAGCTTTTTTGCCATATAAGCAGCGTTCGAGTTCGCTATGTCTCCGCTGAGGAGTTCGTTGCCCACTGAGATGATTATAAAATCCATAAGAAAAATAGTTTAAGGAGAAGAAAAAATTTGCGAATTTCCCGCTGCAAGATGGAAAAATTTAAATTAGCTCGTGCATAGGCTGGGAGGGAGGATGATCATTTATGAAGACACAGGCAGAAGTCAGACAGCTAAAAGAAGGTGGTTATGTCGTTATCGATGATGAGCCTTGCGAAATCGTTAGCATGTCGGTAAGCAAGCCCGGAAAGCATGGAGCCGCGAAAGCCAGAATCGATGCCATCGGCATCTTTGATAAGCAGAAGAGGAGCATAGTCCAGCCTGTTACTGCTAAAATCTACATTCCCATCGTCGAAAGAAAGAGAGCGCAGGTGATAAGCGTTGTTAATCAGGTAGCTCAGCTCATGGATCTCGAAACATACGAAACCTTCGAGCTTACGGTTCCGGAGGGAATGGATCTCGAGGCAGGGAAGGAGATAGTTTACATCGAGTCAATGGGGAAGAGGAAGATCGCCGAGAAATAACATGCATATCGATTCCTACTTTTCTCTTTCAAATTCAACCCTCGACAAGGCCGAATACGTTATTTTTGGCATTCCTTATGATGCCACGCAATCCTTCAAACCCGGTTCTCGCTTTGCACCCAATGCGATAAGGGAAGCGAGCTGGAATCTTGAGAGCTATTCGATGTACTTCGATTTCGACTTGAGTTTCTCGAAAATCTACGATGCTGGAAACATCAATGTTGACGGAGATTTCAGTCAAATTCAGGAAAGAACCTCTGACTTCCTTTCCAAAACCAAAGCTTTTCCCATCGCTTTGGGTGGGGAGCATACGATTAGCTTCGCATGCCTCCAAAATTTCAGGAATGTTTGCTATCTGACTCTGGACGCGCATCTCGACTTGAGAGATGAGTTCGATGGTAGCAGATTCAACCATGCATGCACGGTCAGAAGGGTCTACGAAAGATACGAGAAGGGGGATATCGAACGGGTGATCCAGCTTGGGGTGAGAAGTGGTACGGCTGAAGAAAGGGATTTTGCAAGGAAGAAGGGAATAGAGGTTTACTACGCTTGGGATCTGATGGAAGATATAGACTGGGTTTTCAGGAGGCTAGAGAATTACGACAGAATTTACCTCTCTCTCGACATGGATGTATTCGATCCCTCGTATGCGCCCGGCGTTTCAACTCCTGAACCGTTTGGTCTAAACCCAATTCATTTTCTCAGACTTGTGGAAGAATTGGCTGACAGGATAGTCGGTTTCGATCTCGTTGAAGTTGTTCCGGATTCAAACAAGATAACGCAGACTCTTGCTGCTAAGCTAGTCTGCGAGCTTATTTCTGCTATAGAATCAAGCCTTTAGCATTACATTAGTTCGAATATTTTTAAAATTTTTTCTCTTTTTAAACTAAGACATTAATTATTTATACTTTGAAGTAATTTGATGGAATGGCGATTTGAATGGCAACGGAAAAGAATCTGGAAGATGCCTTTGCTGGGGAGAGCATGGCGAACAGGAAGTATCTTGCGTTTGCGAAAAAAGCTGAAGAAGAGGGATTTAAGAATGCTGCAAAGATTTTCAGAACTGCCGCGGAATCGGAAACAATCCATGCGATGAACCACCTGAAAGCGATGGATGCGATTAAATCAACCCTCGAAAACCTGAAAGCCGCTCTGGACGGCGAGACTTACGAAAAGCTGGGAATGTATCCAAAATTTATTGAAGAGGCGGAAAAGGATGGTAACAAGAGGGCTGAAAGAACTTTTAAATGGGCTCTTGAGGCTGAGAAAGTTCATGCTGATCTTTATTCAAGGGCGGTTAAGGCTGTAGAAGAAGGAAAAGATGTTGAGGTTGGAGATCTCTACATCTGCGAGGTTTGCGGTTACACTGTTGAAGGAAACCCTCCAGAAAAATGTCCAGTCTGTGGGGCAAGGAGAGAGAAGTTCAGAAAGGTAGAATGACTTTTATTATTTAGTTTTCAGTTAAAATAAAATAAAATAAAAATTTACAAAACGTTTTTCTTTTTGAGCTCCTCAAGCCTCTCTTTTGTGAAGCCGACAAACTCAGCGTAAATCATCTCGTTGTCTGCACCAACAGGCCTGCAAATCCATTTGATTCTGCCCGGAGTCTTCTCGAATTTAGCCGTAACTCCCTGAACGTTGACCTCCCCATAGTTGGGATCGTTGATCTTTCTGAGCCCTCCTCTAACCCACCAGTTCTCCTCTTTGAAACTCTCAATGGGCTTGAGAACTTCTCCGGCAACACACGTTCCATCGCCAGAATAGTCGAGAGTTGCTTGAATTATCTCTTTCACCGTTCTCTGGGTACTCCATTTCTCGATTTCCGCCAGACATTTCGGCCAGTTTTCAGGTGTTAGCCTTTCCTTTATCGTGGGGAACATCTCTCTCAGATCGGGCCTGTTGATTATCGTTGTTAAAGCATAGAAGTTAATGTCGCTGAATCCTGCCATGAAGGCCATCCCGTCTTTTGCCCTTATCAGAGTGTAAACGAAAACAGCCGGATCGAAGTTTGCGATTCTCCCAACCACCTTTCTTTTCGTGTGGTAGTATTGGATGTAGTAGTTGTTGGTCTTTGCCTGAGCCTCAGCCGGAACGGCATCGATAAACTGTCCTTTTCCGGTTTTTCTTCTGTAGAACAAGGCCACCATTATTCCGAAAGCTGCAAACCCGCCTCCCACGTACCATCCCATCCATGGGCCGAGTTTCGTCGGAACACGGGTGTGTTCTGGGAACTCTTCATATTCCTCTGGAATGCCGGTCGTCCACGCCATTCCGCTCATCGCTTGATGGACAACATCGTAGTCTGGTTTCTTAGATTTCGCTTTCGGCCCGAAATGTCCATAAGGCGAGATTGCACAGTAAATTAATCCCGGATTTATTTTGCTCAGCTGCCTGTAACCAATACCTAGGGAGTCAAGGTACCCTGGCTTGAAGGTTTCTATGAGCACATCAACCTTCGGTATGAAACTCCTTAGGATATCCCTTCCCTCTTCTGTTTCAAGATTTAAGGTGATGTGGTACTTGTTCCTTCCCTCCACAATATAGGCGAGGCCACTATCCTTGATTTTGAGCCCGAATGGAGTCATCTTCCTTGCTATATCTCCTTCGGGTGGTTCTACCCTGATAACTTTGGCCCCGTATTCAGCGAGCAGGGAGGAGCAGTAAAGTCCTGCAAAACTCCCATAGCTCAAATCGAGGACCACAATATCATCGAGAGCTTCGGGCTTCTCGGCAGCTTTAAAAGGATCGCAGTTCTCCTTTGCCCAGTCGTTCCACGGGACTTCTTCATAACTGATCGGGGTTGATTCTTCCAATTCGCTCATCCAATCACCTCACGGATAGAATAATCCTGACTTTCCATCCCAGTCTGGAGGCGGGCAGGAGAAGAACACATTTGGATCCCATTTGCCGATAACGCCTTTCTCGTAAAGTTCGTCAATCTCATCCTTTGTGAGGCCAAGCAGCCTGATAAAGATATGCTCGTTGTCTATGCCAGTTGGACGGGCAGTCCACTTTATCCTGCCGGGGCTTTCACTGAGCTTGGGAGTTGGAGCAACTTCTGCAAGCGAACCGAAGATCGGATCATCGTAGATCCAAATCGCTTTTCTTGCTCTCCAGTGTTCATCGTTGTACTGATCCTCCGAGCTGAAGACCTTGTTCGAGGCAAAGCCGAATTTTTCTCCGAGATCCTCTAATTCTTTAACAGTCTTCTCCTTTGCCCATTCATGCAAGGCTGAGTAAATAACCTCTTGGTTTTCCTCCTTGAGTCTTTCCTCGATATCAGCATACTTTTCAAACAAATCGAGACGATTCATAGCCTCGCAAAGACCTCTGAATTCATCCTCTTTGAATGCTGCAATCGCTACGAAACCATCCTTGCATTTGACTATGTCTGAGGGAACGATCGCAACGTCTCTGTTTCCGTATCTGTCCCTGTTCTTTCCAGTAAGGCCAACATATATCCAAGTCCAGTCCATGCTTCTCATCAGGTTTTCAGCCTGCGGGTGGTCTATGTACTGGCCTTTACCCGTTCTTTCCCTCCAGTGGAGTGCAACCATAACGCAAAATGCTCCCATCATCGCTCCATAGTAGTCTCCTATCCACGCCCCAGCTTTGAGTGGGATCGCATCTTGGAAACCTGTGGATTCGATAAGACTTGAGGTTGCTTGAGCAACCGCATCATAGCTCGGTCTGAAAGTGAAGGGCCCCCATTGCCCGAAACCTGACATGCTTATATAAATTATCCTGGGATTTATCTTGCTGAGCTGTCTGTATCCTACTCCCCATCTATCCGTTGTTCCTGGGCGATAGTTCTCAACAACCACATCACTCCGTTTTGCAAGCTTGTAGATGAGTTCCTTTCCTTCAGGGGTTCTCATGTCGATTGCGATGTGGTACTTGCTGTTGTTCGTCGCCTCGAAACCTGCCGAGAGATTTTTATGGAAATCGGCAAAAGGCGCGAGAGGACGCATCGTATCTCCCCTGCCGGGCATCTCAACGTGGATAACCTCTGCTCCAAATTCTGCTAGGTAGGTAGCAACCATGGGCCCGAAAATAAGGGTTCCGATGTCCAGCACTCTGATCCCCTTCAGCGGTTCTGGTTTTTCTAGGATTTCCTCTGGATTCATTATTTCTCGTATGTACTCGGTGTAGGGCAAACTCTCCAGATCTTTTTCAACTCCGCTCATCTAACCACCGTTCTTAATTATTTTTCACTACTTTTGTCTAAAACCAATTTAAATCTTTTTCTGTTTGAGCCAGAATCTTATTTTATCAATTATTTCTCAAAAATTACAATGAAGGGCAAATAATTTCGATGTAAGAGGCCGTAAGGGGTTGATACGCTTGTTTATGCATTTAGTTAATGCATAATGTTAAATATTAATCCGGTTATTGAACTATTGATCTACCATGGAAGCTGAGGCGACTAAATCTGGAAGGGAAATTACGGGTGTTTTTTACCATCCTAGCTTTAGCAGGAGGAGCTATCTTACAATCGGCACTCGCCTGAGAGAATTTCCCGATGCGCTGAAGCCTCTTCAGGAGAAATACTCCAACATAGTGGTCTTTGAATCAAAACCGGTTGAAGAAGAGCTGATTCTCAAGGTTCATTCTCCTGAGTTGTTAGAAGGCGTTAAGAGGGACAAGCTCTGTGCGACGGCGTGGCATTCCGCAGGCGGAGTTGTTGAAGCAACTGAAAAAGTCTACGGCGAGGACATACGGAATGCTTTCTGCTTTATAGGAGCAGGCGGGCATCACGCTGGAAAGAGGAACTTCTGGGGATTCTGCTGCTTTAACGATGTTGTTTTGGCAATTCAAAATCTTAACGACAAGTATGGAGCTGCGAAAATAGCCATCATCGACACCGATGCGCATCATGGAGACGGTACAAGGGAGCTAATCAGAGATAACTCAGCCGTGCTGCACTACTGCATATGCTCGAATGACTACTCATCCGAGGATGGTTTGAAGATTGACGTCAGCTTCGTTGGAAAGACTCCGGATGAGTACATCGAGCTTGTCAGGGACTTCACCGAGCTTGCGAGATCTTTCGAGCCCTACCTGATTTTCTGGTACTTTGGCCATGACACGCATGAGGGAGACTATGGCGACATAGGGCTTACGATGAGAGAGTACGTGAAGATGGCAGACATACTGATAGGACTGGCTGAAGAGATCTGTGGTGGAAGGATAGTTGTCGTTTTGGGGGGTGGAAGCTCTCCGAGAATAGCCACTGACTCCTGCCTAGCGATAATTGAAAAGCTTGCACTGGCTGGTTTGGGAAGTAAAGAAGTTAACAAGTAAAAAATCTGGGGCTAAATATTAAATATTAAAATTTTACAAAAAATTTACAAAAATCATTCCTCTTTCAGGAACCTTCTCAGCAGTTTACCGGTTGCGGTTCTCGGCAACGGCTCCGTTCTGAACTCTATCTCCCTTGGAAGCTTGTATTTGGCGATGTGCTTCTCCAAGAATGCGAGAATATCCTTTTTCAGCTCTTCAGAAGGTTCGTATCCTTCTTTGAGCCTTATAACAGCCTTGACTATCTGCCCTCTGATTCCTTCCGGATCTGGAACGCCTATAACTCCACATTCAAGCACGGCAGGATGCTGGCTTAAGGGCTGCTCTATCTCATCTGGCCCGATTCTGTATCCGCTCGACTTGATGAGATCATCATCCCTCGAAACGAAGTAGATGTAGCCGTTCTCATCTTTCCTCACGAAATCGCCAAGAACATTCCAGCCATCGATAACGCTCTTCTTCTGCTTTTCATCGAGTGGCCTAGTTGGATGGTTCCAGTATCTTATGCCCGTTGGGCCTTTAATGTAGAGGTTTCCAACCTCTCCAGCTTTACATTCCTCTTTCGTTTCCGGATCGATTATTCTGGCTATATAGCCGGGAACAGGCCAGCCGATGCTTCCAGCAACTGGCTGGGGGGCACAGGTGTTTGAAACGCATATGTGAACCATCTCTGTAGCTCCCAGAGACTCGTAGATGTCCATTCCGAATTTCTCCTTCCACTTGATGGCTGTCTCAGCTCCCAAAGCCTCTCCACCGCCTGTGCAGAGGCGAAGACTTGAGAGATCGTATTTCTCTATGAACTCATCTAGATTCGGATTCGCGAGAATTATGCGGTAAGCTGTTGGAAGCGAGGAAAAGATCGTTATGCCATGCTCCTCGACGAACTTGAAGAAGTTCTCAACGCTGAATCCCGGCCAGATACTTGTCGCCGCTCCATGGAAGTACGGAATCAGGCAGCCGTTTCCATATCCCATCGCGAAGCTTACCGGAGCCGGCCCGCCAACAACATCATCTTCGGTTAGCTTCCACACGTACTTTCCAACCAAATAAACAGCTGCCAGAACGTTTTCGACGAAGTGAGCACAACCTTTCGGCAAGCCTGTCGTGCCGGAGGTGTAAAGCACGACTGCAGGAGTTCCTATGGCAAGCGGTACCGGATCGAAGTTTTTGCTCTGCTTGTAAACCTCGCTGAACGGAACGAAGGGATCTTCAAGCTCCTCCTGCTCAGTTACAATTATCTTCTTTACGGTCTCAACCTCCGAAGCTGAATCCTTTACAGCGCTGAAGGTCTTCTCATCGCCGGTAACGAAAATCGCTTTGAGTTCGGCATTGTTGGAAACGTGAACGATCTCCTTCTTCGCCCACATTGGATTTAGAGGCACGGGAATAGCTCCAGCCTTCATTATTCCGAAGTTCACCGCTATCGCTTCGGGCATGTTTCGCATTCTGAAGCCGACGCGATCGTACTTCTCTATCCCAATGCTCTGCAGGAAGTTCGCAACTCTGTTGCTGAGGTTAACCAAGTCTAGATAAGTTACGCGTCTATCCATAAAGTAGACTGCAACCTTTCTCCCCCTCCCTAGCTCTATGTTCCTGTCGAGAATCTCTTCAGCAAGATTGAGCTCCTTTCTATCCCCAATGTAGTTTTTCACCTCATCCGGTATTATCACTTCCGGCCAAGTATCTTTTGGAACGAGGTAATCCATTATATCTCCCATATTCTCACCCTTCACATGGTTCTTGGACTCGGTTATAAGTTTTTCGTAATTTATCGTTTATGTTCGCTGCTGGAGGCGATAATATAAATATCCGCGGAATTTATAACGATTTAAAACGATCTAAAACAATTTAAAACGATTAAAAACGATTTAACAAGAAAAAAGGAATTAGCGAAAAGTTTAGCGAAAGTGAGTTATATCTGCATCGAGATTTTAGAATGTGCGGTTGAAGAATATTCTAGTCGAACTTTTGAGAGAAAATGGTTTTGAAAGGATTTACACCCCGATACGGATGGAAAGCAGAGATCCTATCCAGCAAATTGCCGTTTACGTTGCGAATGGCGAGATGCAGGTTTGCAAAGCTGAAAGGGAGACCGCCTTTTCTTATACTCTTGATGGAAAATACGTTGAAATGCCGGCTGATGCTTTTGCTGGAAATTGCGACAAGGCTGTAATCGAAAGGATTGATTTAATCAAAAAAGCTAAGGAAAAGAACTTTCCTTATATCCTTATAGACTGCTCGTTCTTCGATTTGCATTCTGAAAAGGAGAAATCGAGGCTTAAAGTACAGCTTAAGGCAACCCTTGGAGTTGTCAGAGACTTCATGTGGGATGAAAAGCTCGTTATCAGCGGTAAGCTACCTTCCAATTTTGTAGGGGACCTCTCTTCAAAAGTGATGTTTTTCGAGAAATCGATTGACTTCCTGAAAGGTTTGAACAAAACAATTATCCTGCTCGATCCCAGTGCAAAGGAGGTTTTCAGAGGAGAGAAAGCCGGATGCTATATTGTAGGAGGGATAGTCGACAAATCGGGAAGTAAGAAGGGGTTAACAGGCAAAATAGGGGAAATTCTTGAAAAAGAAGGAATAAAGTTCAAATCGATGAGGATAGAGCTGAGGGGAGATGTCGTTGGTGTGCCGGATAGAATAAACGCGATTACCGAAATCTTGCTTTTAGCCGTTCTCGATGGGCTTGAGATTGAGGAGGCAATCAGGAAAGTTCAAAGCCCTCTTGTTGCGAAATGGAGGCTGAAAAAGGAACTTCCGAAAATATCCACAAGGATAGATGTCGTGGGAAACGGTATCAAACCAGTTAAATCGTTCAGATTTATTAGAAAATCTGATTTTAGCAAATTCAGCTGGTTAAACCTCTCATTTAAGGAATTTCTTGACGCATGTAGGCAGCTCGGTTTCATCGTCGTAAGCGACGAGGTCTTGGAGGATATAGAAAAGCTCGAATTCGATCATGCGAAGAAGAGATATATTTTAAAAAGATATTGAAGGTATTGTGGGTATTTAAGCAATTTTTACCTCTATTTCCGTCTCTATTTTCGTCTCTTCAGACTCTCCTTCAGTATTCTCCTCAAGGGAAACATCTTGCTGTTTAGCCGGGTGTTTCCGGCCCTGATTTCTTCGAGGATATCCCCAACTTTTGATTTTGTATCAATAATCGTTACTCCAAAGCCAACACCCTCCTTCGAGTGGGCATCGCTTCCAGCTATACAGCTTTTTCCGTACTTTTTAGCAAGCCTCAAAGCCATTCGGTTGAAAAAGGGAATAACCGATCTTGCATTGAAAACTTCTACCGCTTCAACTGCTGAGACTACCTTGGATGGCCTAGGAACACCGTTCCTGTAGAATTGATACGGATGGGCCAAAGCGGTCAAGCAATTTCTCCTTCTCAACTCTTCGGTAGCCTCTCTGATCCCAATCCCCTTCTCCAATACCTCAATTCTGTCAGCTTCCCCAAATACGAGCAGGTGCCCCTCCTTTGCCGAGAGCTCATAGCCTGGAAGGATTGTAAGGGGAAGGTCTTCTTTCTCAACGATTTCCAGAGCTATTAATGAGCCCTCCAGAGTATCGTGATCGGTTATCGAGATCACATCGATCTTTTTTTTCAAAGCCTCGTGAAGTAAGGTGGAGACTGAATCGATACCATCGCTTAAATTCGAGTGAACGTGAAGTTCGCATCTGAGTTCGTTCTTTAGCATGAAGAAATTTTTTATAAGCGGTGATTAAATTCTTTCGATGAGAGTTCTGGCCGTAACGGGAAAGCTCGCCGAGAAAGACGTTAGGAGATATGCTGTGGGAGCTGACATTTTGGTAGTTGATATTGATGTTGCCGCATTTATAACTCCAAAGCATTTGGAGAGAGAGGATTTAAGCGGTTACGATCTCGTTCTCGTTCCGGGTTTAACCTCGGCAAATTGGGAGAGGCTGGAAAAAGAGAAAAATGTAAAAATCAGACTCGGCCCGATTCACGCTTACGATCTCCAGTTTCTCATGCCCTTGATTGGAGAAATAGAGCTGAGCCATACGGTTCCTGCATGTAGGCTGATCAAAGAAAGAAAGAAGGAGGAAATCCTAAGTTTGGTTGGGCAAATTCAGGATTACAAGTTTAGCATAGGAAATGTCCCGGTTGGTGGTAAAAGCCGGATGAAAGTTGTTGCAGAGGTTGTTGATGCTACGAAGCTCGGTGAGAATGAATTAGCCAGAAAAATAAGATATTACGAAAAAAGCGGAGCAGACATAATCGATCTCGGCTTACCGCTGGAAGTAAAGCCTGAAGAGGTTGAGTTGGCAATCGATATTGCAAGAAAGGCGACAGATCTACCTTTGAGTGTTGATACCTTCGACATCAAAGCGATAGAAGCAGCGATCGATGCTGGAATAGACATGGTGATGAGCATCTCTCAAAAGAACGAGGAAGCAATCGACTTGATCGATGGACAAGCTGTCGTTGTGGTCGAGAGGGATGTTAAAGCTTTGCTTAAACTTTTGGGCAAGGTTAGGGAGAAAACCGAGAAAGTTATAGCCGATCCCGTTCTTGATCCACCTTTAAGGCTGGCAGAATCAATTTTGCGGTACAGGAACTTCAGAGAGCTGGATAAGGAAACACCCATGCTGTTCGGGGTTGGAAATGTTACCGAGCTCGCAGATTCCGATTCAATTGGAATCAATGCCATTCTCGCTTTTATAGCGGAAGAATTGCAAGCGAACCTTCTTTTTACGACGGAAGCAAGTCCGAAGACAGCTGGCAGCGTTAGAGAGTTATCCGTAGCGTCTTACATGGCAAAGGCTGCGAAACTTCGAAACACTGCCCCAAAAGATCTCGGGCTAGATCTGCTCGTTTTGAAGGAGAAAGTCAGGCTTGAAAGCTGCTCTCTGCCGGAAAATGCTTTAAATGCCGAAGAGAGCGAAAAATTCATCAGAGATCCGTTTGGCGACTTCAGAGTATGGATCAGCGAAGGCAAGATCGTTTGCAGCCATGAAAGGCTCACAGTGGTGGGCAGAAATGCTAAGGAGATATATGATACCGTTTTAAGGAATAAACTCATCTCAAGGCTTGATCACGCTTGCTACCTGGGGAAAGAACTGATGAAGGCGGAAATCGCTCTGATGCTTGGAAAGAACTATACTCAGGATCAAGATCTGAATTTCGGAATATATTCTGATTCGCTTGAAGATGGGGAGAGGGAGCATAACTAAGAGAGAGCATAATTAAATTTGAGAAATCCAAAAATCCAAAAAAGACTTCTACTTTTAACATCGAAATGGTTAGAAATGACGGTCATCGTCGATCGGGTAGAGAGTTATGAGAAAGTTTGGGGCTTCGTTGAAAGGGTTTTTGCCAACCTCGATTTATTTGAAAATCTGAAAAGGAGGTTTTCAAAAAACTTGCTAGAAATTGACGATTTGCCTAGGAAGGTAATCGTAAAACCGAATTTTCTCAAATGGATTGATCTGGATTCGGGCTGCGTTACCCATCCGGAGTTGATAAAGGCGGTTGCCTCATTTTTAGCCGGCAGTAATCAGGAGATTTTTATTTTAGAGGGTGGTTTCACAAAGAATGCTGCCGATCGCTATTTCAACGAATTCGGGCTTTACAGATATGGAAATTGTATAAACTTGAATACTGGCAGATTTATCGAAGTTCAGGTTGACGGAGAGAAGCTTAGGAGCGTTAAAGCCTCCGAAATTGCGGTTAAATTATTGAAAGAATCATTTTTCATAAGCCTCCCGAAGCTCAAGGTACATCATTTAACGAAGGTAACGATCTCGATCAAGAACAACATGGGTTTTCTGAAGAAGCCGGCCGTAAGCATGCACCTCAGCATAAATCCAAAACTCGTCGATCTTTTGAACGTTTTCAACCCCCATCTGATTATCGTTGATGGTGTGGTGGGCGGAGAAAATTCGGAGAGCAATACTAGGCCAGTCAGGCATGGGGTTATGCTCGCCGGAGACAACGCTGTGGAGGTTGATGCTGTGGGAGCCTATTTGATGGGATTTGAGCCTGAGGACATAGGATTCCTCAAAATCGCTTGTGAAAGAGGGCTTGGAGAAATCAGAATCGATAAGATAGACGTTGTCGGGGATTTGGAAGGATTAAGAAAGAGATATGGTATTTCGAGTTTGAGAAGATTTTTAGGGAGATTGAGCATCTGACGGAAATTTTTCTTCAGAGAGGAATATTCAAGCCCTTTTTCATTCATTTCATCATCATTTAAATCAGAAAGTAATTAATAAATGGCTCCCAACCCTTTTGCTGAGAATGAAGGTAAAGGAGAAAAGGATTGATGAGGGCAGACTTAGCCTGGACATGCTGATAGGTTTATCCATCTTTCTCTTCGCATTCATATTTATCGGGCAGTTTCTGCCATCTGTCTTTGCCGATGCAAGGAGTGAAATCTCCGTTTTTGCGGAAGCTTACAAGGTTAGTGTTTTGCTTACGGAAGATCCAGGGAGATGGATTAACCGTGCGAATACAAGTGAGAAAGGTTTCCATTGGGAGAGCGAGTGGTACAAGGATAATATAAGTTTCAGACCAGGCCTTGCGAGGGTTGGAAGGGCTGGTTTTATAAGTTTAAACAAATTAATGGAATTCAAGAATGCAACCCTTCATTATGGGGGATCGTATGCCAATGATACATGGATAAGAGACGTTTTCGGGCTTGATAGTCCTTCAAATTCATATCATGTGAATATCTCCCTTCTTATTCCCTATTCCACCTCATATAACCAGTATTACTCTAGAAACAATAGCGGTCAAAATGTTTTGACAATAGGCCCTCCAATTCCTAACAAAAAAGTATCCCGATATGAGAGACTTGTAAATCTTCCAGTTTATAGCGACTTCATCCAGCATTACGCTAACTTGCCGAATAACGTTAATTACAGGATAAATTCGACTTTTCCACTCGGTGGAGCACTGCTGATTGTTAGGAATACAAGCAATATACATGCACAATGTTGGGTGGAGGTTAGAGTCAATCTAACAAATACGACCTCTCTCAATTCCACTTACGAAACAGTCTATGAACTGGGTGACAGAGTTGGAAGCACTTGCGACATCACAAATCTAACTGGAATTTACCCCTTAACAAGAGAGCTTAATGAAGGTTATGAAGAGGTTTATGAGAACTTCACTCAAACTTATAACGAATTACCCGATAACCAGTCTGTCGTGGTTAGAATTAAAAATCTCAATTGTACTTTTGCCCTTTCCAATGTTGGAGAGATTATCGGAGATTTGTCGAGCAATGAGGCAAGGATAGTTTCAAAGCTTGTAGTTACGGTATGGGAGGGGTAGCATGATTCGGGTAATGTCAGATGAAAAAGGCCAGGCATTCACGCTCGAAGGAATTACAGCCGCACTGCTCATTCTCATCGTTACTTACACTTTATTTGAGAGCTCGGTTGTGGTTTCGCCCATATGGAGCGAGTATGGAGATATACAGTTAAAGCAGCTTGGTTACGACGTTCTGAGATCATTGGACGTTCACAGAACTAACATGAATCTTTCTGCCTGTCCAGATACGCAAAATATCACCAGAAACTCGCTGCAGTATATGCTCATCCAGCTCAATACTTCAAATCCACAACCCAACCAAGAATTTCTAAACGCCCTCGACATGATGCTTGATCCTTCAATTAAGAAAAGACTTGAAGTTTACTGGGTCAACCAGTCGAATAATAACACCATCGAGCATCTGGTGTTGATTAACAATACCCCTATTCCTGACGCTGTAGGCGTGAGCAGGATTATCGTGCTTTATCCGTGTGATGTAACCTCGTCTTCGCCGTTTTATGGAAGCTTTACCAACGATACAGCCTTGGCCGTTGAAGTTAGGATGATCCTATGGCATGTTTAAGAGTAATTGAGAGGTGAAAAAATGGTTAAAAAGAGTTTAAGAAAAGGAGAAAGAAAAAGAGAACTGAGAAATGATGAATCGGGACAGGTTCTAATTCTTTTCTCGCTCATAGTTGCAACTCTAATCGCATCTCTTGCAATCCTTCACGCTCAAAATCTTATTGCTGGGGTAGAGAGCTCCAGAGCATTTCTAAGCTTTCCCAAGGATGATATAAGGAATTTAAAGGTTATAGCACGGTTGGATTTTCAGCATCTAGATTGTGATGCTGAAGAGAAGCTGATTGACCAAATTAAATTGCTCTACGCCAGCAAAGGGACTTATGTGGATTTCGAAACGATATCTAGCCATCATTACCAACTCGTTTACAGCAACAGCGAGGTATACTTTACCGAGTCGCTCTATGTTGAAGATGAGGATATTTGGTTGCCCTCAGGTGGTGGAGGAGGTGCATCGTGATGAATTGTAAGTTTAGCGGTAGGAAAATTTGTATGGAAAGTTTGAATGGATTTTTGGAAGATGAAAAGGGAGTCTCTCCACTTTTAGAGTATCTGATGCTGGTAACGATAGCTTCGGTTTTCGTTCTCTTACTTGGACTCTATCTCAATTCCGTTTTTGCAGATTCTGTGACAAAAACAGTTCTTGAGAACCAGCTGTCTGATGTTGGAGCAGAGATCAGCGCGCAGATGGTTGATATGTATCTGCTTTACCCTTCCGATGGACAGTTTTCTGCAAAGATTTACATGCCTGAAAAGGTTGGGGACTATGAGATAATCAGCACTTTTGAAAACATAGGTGGAAAGCCGTATTTAGTAATTCAATCCGAAACTGGGGAAATCAAGAAATACGTCGGTCTGGGGAATCTACCTCTCGATTTCTCTCTCAACGGGTCGACTCATAGCATGCAAGAAGATAAAAACATAACCTATTCAACTGAAAATTACATCTATCCCACGGCTATAATTATCGCCGGACCGACTTTGATAAAGAGTGGTATGCAAGTTGAATTTGATCCAAGATTCTCCAAGACCGATGATGGGTATTTTGAATACCAAATTGATTTTGGAGATGGAAACGTCACTCCAAGACTGGTTTATGATGACTTCAATGATACGGTTCTCCACACCTATTATACCTCCTCAGAAACGAATTACACGGCAACACTCCAGATTTGGGACAGACTTGGTTACACAGCAAATGATTCTATTAGGATTCATGTCATGCCTAATACTAGCACGCCAAATCCTGAGATGTTCATAGATAAGTTCGTTAGTCCAGGGTATGCAAATCTTGGTGATCCTGTGACCATCCATATTTTCATGAGAGGTGAGGGTTTCAGAACCGCTCCTCGATACTTGGATGTAGTTCACGTTATTGATGTCTCGGGCAGCATGTCTCCGGATTACATGGACTACTACTTTAATGACAGGGATTACGGTTATACACCCTACCATACGTTTTCAGGTACCTTAGGCCCAGAGGTGTGGGAGGATACTTTTGAAGTTAACCAAACCGGAAGCGATGTTGTTTATGAGGTTGTAGCGTATACGAATGACACCTATGGTTCAGTAAATCACTGGTATAGTTCCAGTTACTATGATTCAATTCAGCTTTACGTGGAAGGGCCCACGGGATCAGTTGGCAACTCCAATGGAATAATCAATTCTCCGCCAATGTATGGAAAAAGATTCACAGTTACGAATCCTCAAATTGGCAATTGGACGATTAAGGTTATTGGACTATTCCCCGATGAATCCCCTTACGATAGAACCGACCTTCATGTAAGAGTTTATAGATATAACCTAAGCACTCAGTATGAAACGGGTTCCGTTACTCTGGGATGGGGATATGATGTAGAGAACTACTACTTTAATGTGGGATCAGACGTTTCAAAACTTACGATCAAAACATCGAGCAATAAGAAATATTATCTGAGAATCTACAACCCCAGTGGAGGAATTGTTTACAACGGCGGCTATTCAACGTTACATCTCTGGAGCACGGATGATCCCGAGGACGGAACTTGGAGGTTGCGGATTTATAAATATTGGGGGGGTTCAAGAACAGTAAACATCAACATAACCAAACAAAACCAAACCAATACCCAGTTGATAAAAACTTGGGATACTGACTACTACTCGTCATCGCAGAAATTGGAATTCAACTTGTCAATACCCTGTGAAGACTTGAAAATCACCTTCGATAGCACAGCTGTTTCACCAACTTATGCTTGGATAAATGGTTTGGGCTTTACGCTAGATCCAATCGACATCAGTTCTTCCCAGCAAGAAGTAAGAGCTTCGGATTCTGTTGATCCACAGGGAGATTACAAAATATATATTGTTGACGGATATAGCGAAAGCAACATAAATTACAATGTAGAAACCAGAATAGGAAAACTGGACGCGGCAAAAATATCTGGTCTGAGCTTCAATGGGGTACTTGCAAATAATGATTCTGTTGGATTGGTAGAGTTCAGCTCAAACTATAATGGATATTTTGGAACCCATTCGATCGCTCAGCTCGATAATTACCTAACGAGTGACAAAACCATGGTTAATGGATCTATCTTGGCTCTATTCGGTGCTGGAGGAACCGGAATGGGTGAAGGCATAAAATTAGCCTACAACGAACTTAAAACCAACGGCACTCCAGGGAGGATTCATGCGATAGTCTTGCTCTCTGACGGTGAAGCAAACATTGCTGATGGATGGTGTGGTGGGAATTATTACTACTGTGACGGCTCGAGTTCGTGTGTCGATGAAGCAAAAGATTATGCAAGATGTTGGGCTAGTATGGCTAAAGCTGATAACATAACGATTTACACAGTCGCTTTGGGTGATGCAGCAGATCCAAACCTTATGGAGGAATTGGCTTCCGGAACCGACTACTTCTATCCAGCGGATAGGGCTGATGAGCTCATCAACGCATACATACAAATCGCAACAGAATTAAGGGAAAAGGCTGCCGAGAACATAACCGTTACTGATGTAATACCGCCAAATGTTGAACTCGATCCAAGCTCTATAGAGATTAAGCTTGGAAGTGGATTAGTAAATAACTTCCAGATAATAGATACGCCTAACGGAACTGCTCTGCAATGGGAGATTCCACAGATAAATATCTCAGACATTTGGCATGTCTCATTCAGAGTTACCTCAAATACTACAGGCCTGATAGGCCTTGATGTTCCGGATGTTAGCAATGTAACATATACACCCTATCCCTTCAGCAGTACAAAAATCTACTATCTGCCGAACGAGACTGTGATATACTCTACCGGTCAGAGAGCAAGCATGACCCTTGGTTAGTTGGAAACTGGTAGCTAATTAAGAAAATTTGGTTGGAACTTGGATGAAGAGGAGACAAAAGAAACAAAAACGGGAAAGTAGGATGGATTCAGGAGTTTCAGAGGTACTCGGTAGTGTAATCATCATTCTGATAATCTCCGCAACCATCGCAATCCTCTTCGCAACCGCATGGCCGATAATGGATGGTGTTAGGGGTAACATCAGGGAGGGCGGTATAAAGGATGCCTTCTACAGCTTTAAGGAGATGGTCGACAGAACCCTGGCTGGTGTGGATCCGGAGATGGCGATAAAGTTCCCACTAAGCGGTGGCAGGCTTTATACGAATTCCTCCACCAAGGTTGTGATAGGAGTCTACCGGTGGAATGCGAGCAACGGTTCAATGGATCTTGTCTATTCAACACCTGCAAAATACGAGTATGTTGGCAGGATGGTTTATGATTACAATGGCGATTGGAAGTACATTTACGAGCTTGGTGCCCTAATCAAAGAGCGGGATGGTTATGCAAAGGTTATCTCATCCCCACGAATCACTTATTTAGAAAGAACCCTCGGTCACAGATATCTCAGCCTCCCAATTGTAATCGTCGATGGAAACATGTCGTATGGAGGGTCTGGGAGTCCGATGGTTAAGGTGGAAGTGCTGGAAGTCAAAACATACGACTTCTACAACGCAACTTTGGAATTCTCTGTCGAATCTGAGAACAACTTTGCTTGGTATAACTATCTTAACAGTATTGGGATGAATGTCTCGATCGTTGGAAATCAGGTAACAACCTTCCAGCGGCATTATGATGAGGTTCATTTTACCTATTATCGGATTCAGGTGGGGTACTGATGAGGGTGGTTAATCCAAAAATTAATTCAAACAAACAAAGAAAACAAAAGCAAAGCCCGGATGAAAGGGCGGTTTCGGAGGTATTGAGTTACATCTTCGTTTTCGCAATAGTTGTGGCAGTCGTCTCTATAGTTTATCTCCAAGTCAATCACATCATCGAAGATACCCGTGACAAGATGAAAGTCGAAGGATTGAGGCAGAGCTATAAAAGAGTTCAGAATGTAATTCAGATAACGACTTACTCCGATGCACCTTCTCAAACGATCGAATTCGAGCTTCAGGGTGGGTCTCTATACTTGAGGCAAGACCCGACCTTCGTGATTATGGTTGAAAATGACACAATACCCGTTTCAACCGGCTCGTTAACCTATGAATTCAAAGACTATGAGATCACCTATGAGAATGGAGGGATCTGGGAAAGCTATTATGGGAACCACAAGATGGTTGCGGAGCCAAGAATCTTTATCCACCATCGTAACATCGATAACCAAACGATAATCGTGGTGGTTCTTACGAGGTTAAACGGTTCCTTCTCCTACTCTGGGTCTGGTTCTGTAAGACTCGATTTTGAGAAAGTAAATACCACAGTTAGTACCTATGAAATAAACGGGAATCTGAGGATTTATTACGGAAATTCAGAGTATGCCGATATGTGGGAAGACTTCTTCCAAAACATAAAAACCGTAGAAGGAAATGTTGCATCGGTGCAAGTTGACACGATAAACGACTATGCCCAGTTTTCATTTAACAAGCTGATAATAACTTCCTATGAGGTGCTTGTGAGGAGTATTGCCACCTGAAAGCATTTGGAGGTATCATTTTTTATTATAAGTTTTCCATTCCCCTCGCAGAAAACTCCTGACTTTCTCGGATTCAAGCCAGCCTTTATCCAATCTTCTTATTAAATCCTCAATATGCTTTATGGATACCATTATATATAATCTCCCGTAGCTCCCCTAGTTCGCCATCTTTTCCCTCCAGCCCTACCTCTATCACCCCTGAAATTCTAGCAAGTGGGTTTCTTATCTCATCTACCAGAATCGCATAGTTTTCGATATTCCTTTCAATCTGCTCGAATGCCCTCTTTTTGGATTCATCTAGCTCAATTTTGTTCAAAGCAAAGGCAAGATCGTTTGCAAGGGTTTGGAGCAAGCTTATCTCTTCTTGGGGAAAAGCTTTTGGAGAATGGATGATTGTAAAACCTACAGTCTTATTATCAGATACCATTGGCAGCAATAAACAGTAAAGTTTCTCATCGCAATTAGGGCAAACTGATTTCTTTTTATTGGGTGTGAGCATCATAACTCTATTCCCTTCAGCAAACCCCAAGCGTTTCATACATTCGGGTTCTTCTTTTTCAGAGGGTGGCGCATTACCATGAAAGCTCGCGAGTTCAAACCGCTCACCATTTTTTAGCCAAACGCAGACTATGTAATACTCTTTAAGGGAGGATAGAAGTTTGCATGCCTCGTCTAACAGAAGTTTCGGATTTGTTTCACGAACTATAAGCTGGTTGATGTTATTTACAACACCCAAAATTCTATACATTCTTTTTGTTTCGGTTATCTCATTGCCTATCGCCATACAGTATCTTTTCCCTTGAAATGTGATCGGGAGTCCGGTGATTATGAAATCTCTCCCCTCTCTTGAATCCTCAAAAGTTACTATCCTATTCTCACTTAGAACCAAATTGAGAAACTTCATTCTTTTGTCGGCGACTTCTTTGGGAAGAATGTCGTAAATGTTCTTTCCTATCGGATTCTCCCCTAAGCTCTTCTGTGCACTCGAATTTGCATCAATAAAAGTTCCATTTTCATCAAGAATTGCAATCAACGCGGGAGACATTTCAAAAATCATCCTGTATTTTTCTTCACTCTCCTTTATAATCCGCTCTGTAGCCTTCCTATCTGTTATATCTCTAAAATTCACGACTATTCCTTTAACAGCGGGATCGTGCAGTAAATTCTGGCCAGTTGCCTCGACCCATACAATTCTCCCTTCTTTATGAACCGTCCTAAACTCTATTGTTTTTGGAACCCCTGGATTTTCAAGGAGAAATCTCAAATTTTCCAAAACGAATTTGATGTCTTCAGGGTAACCAAATTTAAATACGCTCTCTCCTATGAGCTCTTCTGGCTCATACCCTGCAATCCTTTTTACTGAAGGTGAAATGTATTTTATTGCTCCCGTTTCATCTATAACCATCATTATGTCTATCGAGTTCTCAACCAAAGCCCTGAACCACCTATCCTTTTCTCTAAGTTTCTCTTCTACTTTTTTATCTTTGGTGACGTCTCTGGCTATTCCTTGGATCGCTTTGACTTCATTATTCTCGATTATCGGCCTAAGTTTTACATCTACTAGTATTTCCTTTCCATTGCCCCTCCACAAAAGCTCCGAAATTGAAACTTCAGCTTTGGATCTAATTACCTCCTCTATTTTCCTGAAAAATTCAGGCAGGTGTCTTTTATCGACGATCTTTTTTAGATTCAAACCTTCTATTTCATCATCTTTATAACCAAGCAGATTTCTAGCGGTTTTATTTAACTCCAAAAAATTTCCTTTAGGGTCGATGACAAAAAGAATATCACTCGCATTTTCCCAGAGATATCTGTAACCGTCTTTATCTTCTATCGCTTGAGCTAACGTCTCGCTCTGGAATTTTTGTACCATTTGAATTTATGTAATACATAAGCTATAATATCTTTTTGAAAAAATAAATGATGAGATAAAATTTGAGTATTGAGATGTATTGAAAGACTTTATTTTATATTTTTCTCAGTAAAATGGAATGGGTGAATAGAGCTTTAGATGTAAAGGCTAGGTCTTTGGAAATCGAGGGAATTTCTTCCACCATTTGAGGGTTCACTTCATCTTTTTCTCAATTTTGATTTAGGGTGATAAGTCCGCTTTCTAAAGATTCTTAAAAAATACTGCTATTAGATAGATTATCTGATAAAATAAGAGCTGAGAGAATAGTATTCATTGGCACTTATTACCCAAGAGTATTTTCAATCCTCAAAAAATTTTTTAAACTCTCAAGTGAAGATTCATTGACTTTTGATGGTAGTGATGAAATGGCACTTAAGAAAAGCATAAGTCTGGGGAAGCTCCAGAAGATAAGGAGCTACATTTCTTCACGGAGAACTGACAGAAAAAAGGTAGGTCTCCTAATCGACGGGCCGAACATGCTGAGGAAAGAATTCAACATCAACCTTCATGAGATAAGGGAGATCATTAACGAGTATGGGGATATAAAGGTTGCGAGAGTTTTTCTGAATCAGTATGCAGGAGATAAGCTTGTTGAGGCAATAGAGAACCAGGGTTTCGAGCCGATTATAACTTCGGGCGATGTGGACGTGAGGATGGCGGTCGAAGCGATGGAGCTGATTTATAATGAGTCAATCGACGCTCTTGCCTTGGTGACGAGGGATGCCGATTTTAAGGCAGTTCTCAAAAAGGCGATGGAGATGGGGAAAGAGACGATAATAATCGGAGCTGAACCCGGTTTTTCTGCAGCTTTGAAAAACTCTGCTGACATTGCGATTGTTTTGAATCAAGAGGACTTCGAGGAAGTTGATGAGAGTGGAAGGCTGGACGTTGAGGATGAGGTTGAGGTTGTTAAGTTAAATCCTACGTCAAATCAGCTAAAACCTAGTGTTGAAACCCTAAAACTCCAGGAGGGCAAGTTTGAAAAGTTTGGAAAACTTGAATCATCGAAAGGAGATCTTGCCGAGAAATAAGAGAAATAAGATTGGTAACTAGAGTGAGATTAGAACCAAAACTGGAATCGAAAATTTTATTCTTGATTTTCGAATGATATCCAAATTATGGAAGTTTTTCTTTTTGAGTACGTTACCGCGGGAGGAGAAGTGCCAGAGGGAATAATCGTCGAAGGATTAGGTATGTTCAAATCTTTTTATTCCGGGTTTCATAAAGTTTTAAATAAAGTTTTAAAGGTTGATAAGGTTAATTCGGTTGTTAAGCCGGAATACCTCTCTGTTTTATCCTTTCCGTGTAAGGTTAAAGACGACAGAGATATTGAAGAATGGGTGAAAGAGCTTGCCGAAAAATCGGATTGTTTTCTCATAATAGCTCCTGAGGACGACAATCTCCTTCTCAATCTGACAAAAATCGCTGAAAAAAGGAGTGAAAACCTTGGTTCGGAAAGCAAGGGGATAGAGATAACTTCGGATAAATGGAAAACGTATAGAAAGCTGAAGAATAAGGTTAACATGCCGGAAACCTCGGAAAAAGCTCTTGATCCACCATTTGTGATAAAACCAAGAATATCGTGTGGCGGAGAAGGGATTGAAATCATTAAAACTGAGAAAGAAATTTTAAAGTTTGAGGATCTGGGTACGGGCTACATAGCCCAAGAACTTGTGGATGGAAGAAATTTGAGCGCTAGTTTGATAGTTGGAGATGAAATCCGTCTTATAAGCATAAACGATCAGTTGATTGAAAATTTCAGGTATAAGGGAGCTGAGGTTCCTGCTAGGATTGGGGAAAAAGATTTTAAAGATGTGTTAAGCGAGGCAATTGAGGCTGCTGGCTGTATAGAGGGATTACACGGTTATGTGGGAATAGATCTGGTTCTTGCCGACGTTCCATACGTGATTGAAATAAACGCAAGGCCAACCACCCCTTCAATACTTTTCGAGAAGGTTTATGGATTCAGTCTTCCGGATCTAATTTTAAAGAATCATTTTGGTTTGGGCATTAGTTGGGCTGAAGTTGAAGACACAGTCAAAAGGAGAATTGGGTTAAAAGAGAGTTTTGTCCTAAAAAAAGTTGAAGGTTCAAATAGAAATTTTGAAAAAGTGGTTGAATACGGCGGTTATGCTCTAGCCTATTACAAAAAACCGAACCGGTGGTAAAAGCTTTCATGTGGTAAAAGTTTTTTACTGAAGAGAGGTTGCAGGATTATGCTGGAAGTGCAGATTAAAACATCCTTGCCGGAATCATGTGTGCTTGGAGCCTTAAATGAGATATTAAATCAGGCAGTAATGGAGATTGAAGGCCTTACACAGGTAAATGATGAGATAAAAGGCCTTCTGAACGTTAGGGCTAGGAAAATCGAAGATTTAATCGAAAATCTTCCTTCTTACTGTGAAGGAATAAGCCTATCTTCAAAGGAGGCTAAGGTTCTTGTTAAGGAGCACACATGCTTGCTTGCTCACTCCATAATAGCCTCGGGTTGCCTGATTACCAAAGCAAGTGTTGATGGTAGGGAGATCGTATGGAACGTTATATGCGATGATGAGTCCTTTCTTCAGCTTATGAAAAATTTGGAAGAAACTGAAGTTGATTTCGAGATACTCTACAAGGGAAGACCAGCTGGTGAAAAATCAAAGATAACTTATCGTGAAGAGGAAATCCTTAAGATAGCCCTTGAGAGAGGATTTTTTGATTTTCCAAAGCGCATAAAGCTGGAGGAACTCGCGGATATTTTTGGTATAGCGCCCTCTACCCTTTCTGAGATTCTGAGGAGAGGGCAGAAAAAGATCCTGAAAAGTTATTTCGGGATATGAGTTTGGATATAGGTTGATGTGGGTTAGGAAATAGATGACATTCGTCAGACCAACTTTTTATCAAATCCCTTCAAATGAAACAACTTCGTCTTTTCTTAGAATTTCACATATTCTGCAGAGGTATTCCACTTCTTTGTTGAAATCAAATTCGCCGTTTACTATTTTATCCAGCAGTTCGGTGATAACTGCCTCTGCGTTTCTTGAACTCTCAATGAGCTTGATACCTTGCTGTCCTCTTTTGCTATTCATGTACTGCGAGACAGCAGCTTGAGTTAAGCCGAGCATTTCTGCTGCCTCCTTGCTTCTAAACCCATGTTTCTCTACTAATTCTTTGGCAAGCTTTGCTCTTATTGCCGGAAGAACGTATCTGACGATAACCATGCACGGAGGTTTAGTCATTGGAATAAGTTGAACCTATTAAGATTTAAAGCTTGGGGTTGCTTTAAACCTTTTAAACTCTTTAAGCCCTTTAAACTCTTTAGATTCTTCGGATTCTTTAGATCTTGTATGAACTTTTGCTTTCTTTAAGGCAGAATAATGGCGGAATAATTCTACGATCAACTACAATCAAACAATTTAGGGAAAATGATGATATGTATTTCAGGCAGCATGCTATGCATGAGACAGTGGCCGTTGAAAATACTACTGGTGCACCCAAAAGCACCTTTCATGCAGGACAGAAAGATAACCATCGCCGCCGATTGTGCATTGGTTATTGAGAAGAAAATCGTGGAGAGATATGGAAGGGAAGCAGTCATAATTGGCTGTCCGTTACTGGAAGATCCCAGGAGAGTTTTTGAGAAAATAAGGCTCATCGCGAACGAATCTGGGGCTGAGGAGATAGATATCTTCACGATGGAAGTTCCTTGCTGCCACGCTTTGCATTTGATGTTCGATAGGGCAAATCAGGAGAGAGAAGAGGCGGGAAAGGAGAAGCTGAGACTTAATAAAAAAATCGTTAGGGTTACGGGAGAAGTTGAGGACCACTCCGGTAAAGTTGACAAAAGCATGTTTGAGGCTGAAGTTAGGGCACATAGGGGACTTTAGATTTTATTTTTAACTTTTAGAGGGTCTCAAATGAAAAAGTCAACGAAAATGCCAATGAAAAGGATGATCATAGCCATAAACGAGGATCTCTGTGTGGGATGTGGGAGGTGCGTTAACTCTTGTCCAACGAATGCTTTGGAGCTAAGGAATGAAAAAGCGGCGTTGAAGGATGAAAGAATATGCGATGGATTCGGTTCTTGTATAGCCGTTTGCCCCGAGAACGCCCTTTACATCGAAGAAAGAGAAGCAGAGCCATTTGACTGGGATATTCTGGCGAAAATTGATTTTGAAGATTTTATTGAAAAACTGAGCTTACACTACAAACCTCAGTCGATAAAAGAGGAAGATTAGCTGTCTTCCCAGTTTTGTTGAAATTCAATACCGCGATAGGGTTATAAGGAATCGTTTGGATAGTATAAACAATGGATTAATTTATAAAAAATTTGGAGGTGTGTGTATGGAACTTTTTCAGACCGCTGATTGGAAAGCCGAGAAGCATGTGCCCGTTATAGAACTGCCTGAAAAGGTGAAAAGGGGGGAGGTTTTTGAAGTAAGAGTTACGGTTGGGAAGGAAATACCCCACCCAAACACGACCGAGCATCACATAAGATGGATTGAACTTTTCTTCCTGCCTGAAGGGGAGAAGTTTCCGTATGAGATCGGAAGGGCGGAATTTCTGGCTCACGGAGAATCGGTTGACGGGCCTAATACGAGTAGCGTCTACGCAGAACCGATAGCAGTCTTTACTTTCAAAACCGAAAAATCCGGAAAACTTGTAGCAGCTTCTTACTGCAACATCCATGGACTGTGGCAGAACGAGGCTGAAGTTAAAGTAGAATAAATTCTTAAATTAATTGCTTATATTTTATTATTTTATTCTACCTTTTTTTGTTTTACACCTATTTTTGAGCTGCTATAACGACGAATCCACCTTCTCCATAACCTTCCCTAACAGGTTCGATTGAATTCACTTTCCTTGGATCTTTAAAGATCGTCTGACAGGTTCTGATGTCTTTGAAACCTAGCTCTTCGAGCCAGTTGATCACCTCTCTAGCAGAATAAAATTTAGCTTTACTGTAAAACACGCTTTTCTCTTTCTTTTTTTCGTACAGCTTGCCCAGAAAACTCTCCTTATCGATTATGCCTATAATAACCCATCCTCCATGCTTTAGAACCCTTTTTGCCTCTTTAAGTGTCTGAATGGGATCCTGAACAAAACAGATTGTGACAACAATTAGCACGAAATCAAAAGAGAAGTCATCGAACGGAAGCATCTCTGCTTTTGCCTCATAAACTTCTATTCCACGCTTTCTGGCTATCTCTGCCATCGCCTTTGCCGGTTCAACTCCTATCCTAATACCGAGTGGAGCAGCAAATCTTCCCGTGCCAACACCTACTTCTAAACCCCTGCCTTCAGGGATGAATTTTTTCAAAGCTAGAAGCTCGGATTCATATACGAATTTATTCTCCTCAAACCATTCATCGTATTTCTGGGCATGTTTTTCAAAAACTTCTATACTATCCATGGCCTCCATAATCTTCACAACCCCTGAGTTTTTTATAATCCCATTGGTATAATCTCTTTGGATTCAAGTTATAAATAACCGAAGGGGTGATAAAATCGAAAAGAAGAGGGTTCTCTTCGTCTGCACGAACAACTCAGCAAGATCTCAAATGGCAGAAGGCATTCTGAAAGATCTTTTTGGGGATAGATACGATGCCTACAGTGCTGGAACCTCTCCAACTTCTGTCAACCCCTATGCAATAAAGGTGATGGCCGAGCTTGGAATAGACATTTCAAAAAACCGTGCAAAAAGCATTGAAGAGTTTAGGGGAATGGACTTTGATTATGTTGTTACAGTGTGTAACGATGCAAAGGAAAGTTGCCCCTTCTTTCTTGGAAAAATACATATCCACATGGGTTTTGAGGATCCAGCCTTTGCCAAGGGAACGGAAGAGGAAATCCTTAAAACCTTCAGGAAAGTGAGAGATGAGATTAGAAAATGGATAATCAAATACTTCGGTGATTTATCTCAAAATTCGGGGCGAGAAAATGGATAGGGCGAAAAGGCGCTATAGATTTCCCAAAGGAATGAGACCATCGACCCTTGAAGAAAGAAAGATGTTCTATTCGAGGGAATTTGATTTGAATGCGGTAAGGAAATGGCTTGAACACAGGCAGATCAGCAAAACAGCATTCGCGGTTATAGTTGGCAGGCATTCAGATATATATCTGCCTGAATATGCCGAAATCAAAAACAAGGCAGTGATAATCGATGATCATAAAGATTTGAACGATGTTTTGGATTACATTTTCCAATACCTGCCTGAGGGCGTTTACTATGACAGGAACGTTTACAGGGAATTAGGCGCCTGCGAGAAATGCGGAAAAAGCTACAAGGATTGCTGGGATTGTGATAACTTCTTAGGACAAGAACTCGCCTTCGATGTGGACCCAGAGAATGTTCACTGCCCCTACCACGGATCAATAAAGGATAGGATGGAGAGAGGGGAAGGATTGAGCTTCTGCATGCTTGAATTTAAAAAGGTCAGGAGGCTTACATACGAACTTTTTCTCCAGCTTGAGCATGAATTCAGGAATTTAAGGATAGTTTTCTCCGGAAGGGGATTCCACATCCATGTTCTGGACAGAAAAGCTATGAAGCTGACAAGAGAGGAAAGAAACGAGCTTGCTAAGAGATATTCACGCTTTGCGATAGATCCTTGGGTTACGAATGGCGAAATGAGGCTGATAAGGCTACCTTACTCTTTAAACGGACTTGTTTCGAGGATTTGTACTCCCATCGAACCAGAAGAACTTCTTTCTTTCGATCCAAGAGAAAAGGCTATTCCTTCTTTTCTGCTTTAGTCTCCTCACCGTAGTAGTAGGCTTTCTTTTTCGCCTTTACTTCCTCACCCTCGTAGTAGTACTCCTTTTTCTTTTTCTCTTCCATAGTATAATTTATGCAGTTTTTTATTTAAAATTAATGCGGTAGTTTAAGTTGGTAGATACCGGCTATATTTGTTGTGGCTATAACTTTTGTATATCATAATAACACAGAGATTAACAGATTAACCCATGGGCTTTGCAAAAGTAAGGCTGTAGAGGCTGCCGTTGTACTTAACGCAGCTCCTGACGTGACTGCCTAATTCAGTAAAGATCCTGTCCATGTCTTTTACGCTCATTTTAACTCTTACCTCACCTATTTCAACGCTGATCTTTCCTTCTTTTCTGGTTTCGTTGGCACCTCCAGCCTCAAGCCTCTTAAACTCCTTTTCAGCTTCTTTCAATCCTTTTTCGAGTAAGGGAAATTCTTCTACTTTCTCTGCTGGAACGCATTCGTTCGGATTCAGATAAAACTCATATCTGAGTCTCGCTTTAAGGAAAATTTGGAATGTAGCATTATCGAATCTAAAAATTTCTCCTTTTGCGTTTATCAGCTCTTCTACGGCTTTGATTTCTTCTAGGGTTGCAGCTGCGGTATAAGCATCGTTTTCTCTGTAGCCTCTCGTCCGCTCCACCTCATTGTCCAGCTGCCAGTAATAGATTGAAAGATTAAGCGGCCTATATTTTTTAAGTTCTGTTTCATTTAATTTCGGTATCCGTTGAGGTGTTTGTTGAGGTGTTTGCTGAAGCATTTGCTGAGGTATAGAGCTTTTGAAACTCTCATTAATCTCCTTCACCCCAACAAAGGCGGAAGAGCTTATCTTGTAGTAACTACCATTTATCTCCACGTATCTACCTTTTCTCAGCAATGCTGAAATTTTCTTGTAGTCTTCAATTGTAATATCCATTGAGAAATATTTCTCTCCGGAGTTAATAGCTTCCATAATTTCTGGATAGGTTATATGGGTTATAGCTTTCTCAAGCTCAGAATTTTCTTTTGGTATGCTGAGATGTTTGATGTTAATGTATCCTTCGATAGGCTGAGAGAGATAGATAAGGGCAAATGTTCCAAGGTAAATTATAGCTACCGCAGTTATTAACGCTATTAACGCTATTACCCACCTCCGCATTTTCCCCATTTGCACCACTTATTCCAGAATTTTCTCAGAAACAGCAACAACTGTTGTTTTCTCCATTTTGCCGTAATTCCCAAGAAATTCGTTTACGAGAGCTGTAGGAGTTTTTGAGAGATCTGAAAGAAAGCGATGGGAGACGGGCTGATAGAAAACCTCAACTAGAACTTTCCTAGCCCTTCCATCATCTGCTATGGTATAGGTTACAGTATCACTCCCACCAATGAAATTCTCGTCTCCATCCACACCCCTAGGAACCGTGTCAGAATGCATTTTGTTTGGATCAGCCCCCTCTGGTAGAATTCTGTTATCTTTGATGTATTCTGCTGCTCTAAGGAGCGTTGAAGTTACCATTCCACCGGAATCAACCATGACTGACTCGTAGATCTGAACCTCGTTTTCGCTGGTTATTACATCGTGATGTTTTTCAAACGGCTCGTCTTCCCCGATAATCCTTCCGTTGGCAGTATAATTCCCCGATTCGAAGATGGTCTTTCCTTCTCCATCCACGACTTTCAGATAAATCCAGGCTCTTCTGGAGGGGAAGCCAGTCGGGAACTTATGGCCTGCGAAATTCAAAATCCTAACTTTGACGACGAGTTTATCACCTTCTCTCTCCGTCTCAAGGCTAACTGAAACGGCTGACTTTAGTTTATCTAAAGTGGCTGAAGCATTCATTCCCATAAGTTTAAGAATTTGAACGTTTCCTCCTGCAAATTCATGGATGTAGAATGGAGACCTTGCCGGAAGAAACTTGGGGTTTGCAGGGATTTTTGAGATTCTCACACCTTTGGTTTGAGGCATGTGGCAGCTCTGGCAAGACACCTTTTTCGCATAGCTGCTCGACAACCACTCGAGATATGGTGTTTGTTCGGGGAAATGCCCTAGAAACTCCCCCTTTTCATCAAAATAGGGTGTGTAGAGGGTGTGACAGATCGCGCAGAGTTCGGCTTTCTCAATCTGTTCGCCTTTTTTGGGCAGGTATCCGACGACACCTCTCATTAACTCTGCCATTTCAGGCTCAAATGGGCCGTAGATAAGTCTATCCGGCTTAAAAGTTGAAGAATCGATCGAATAGTTTCCTGAAAAGCTATCTTCATTCCCCAATCTTTTGTTTTCAATCTGATGGCAGAGCGTGCATGACACTCCTTCAACCGCAAGCTCATGGTATTGATTATCTTTTTCGAGTAAGGTAAAGAGTGCACTCTCTTCTCCGTCGACCTTTGCCTGAAATGCCGCCATGGGTGTATGGCACTTCGCACATTCCCTCTCTATGATCTTGGAATCTCCAGAGAATTTTTCAATTTCCGAAGTAAGCTTTGCCAGGAAATAAGGATCTTTCGCTGCGTTTGCAAGCATCGTATTTCTCCAGCTTGAGTGAATTGAAACGTCATTGCCAAATGAGTCTTTCAACCCATTGTGGCATTTCGAGCAGGGTTTTGATGGAGAGAACATCTCCGGAATTTCTTCTGAGCGTTGAACCTCTGAAATCTTTTGCGTCTCCTTTGGGGTTTCAGGCTGAGGTTGAGGTTGAGGCTGAGCACATCCGATTAGAAAAGTGGTGAGTAAAAAGCAAACAGAAAAGGCTAAAACAGTTAAAAGAGTTGAGGCAGTTAAAATAGAGGAAAATCTCTTCTCAGACATAATAACCATTTCTTTTTTGAAAAATTTAAATTTTGTGATATATGTAAGAGCTTTATCCCTAGGTTGCCAAAAATTCAGAGCTAAAAGTTCAGATCTCCAAGAATTCTAGAATGGCCTTATTCACCTCTTCCGGCTTTTCGAGCATCACCATATGGCCAGCATCTTCTATCTCAACAACCCTCGCCCCAATTGTTTTCTCAAAGAATGCTGAATACTTTGGAGGTGTCATGATGTCATCCTTCCCAACGATGCATAAAACTGGCACGCCAACAGAGATTCTTCCTTCCTTGTATTCACTGAGCAAATCGAACTTGTCGCATGCGTTGAAGTCTCTATAGGTAACTTCGCTCCCGCATTCGAGTATTTCTTCTAAGGTTTTTCTCTTTACGCCTTCATCCTTAAAGTTTCTGGAGAAAAGCATCTCTACGAGCTTTTTGGCTGTGTTCTCGAAATCGTTTATTAGTCCGTCTAGCAATTCCGGAAGCACTCTGAGTCTTGCCCCCGTACCGACGAGAATCAACCCCCTAACAACATCTTCTGCCATCAAGTAAACTGTCTGTGCGATAGCACCACCCAGAGAGTGCCCGGCAACGTAAGCTTGGCCAACCTCTTCCTTTATAAATTCCACAACGTGTCTTGCGTAATCTTCGACCGTTGAAATGCTTTCATCGTCTGCTGAACCTCCATGCCCCGGGAGATCGATTGCATAACCCCCTATTGCCGAGAGCTGATGCGCCCAGACCTTCCCAGTTCCACCCGAACCGTGGATGTAAACTATAGGCGTATCCTCTGACTTATAAAAGTTCAATCTCACCTTTTTTAACTCCATAACCGCTGCACTCATCCAATCATCTCCCCGTTAGGACTTAGGATTTCATTTCCTTTTTAATAAATTTTCTCGATTTTCTTGGACAATCTAAGATCTGGATAACTTGCTTACTCTTCTTAACCCTTCAGTCTTTAAGCTTCTTTTCAACTGATTTCACCTTGTAGTCAAGATCAACATCTTTGAACCGTTCATCGGCTTTTATCACAACGTAAACCCTTGGGCAATCTTTCTTTAATTCTTCCACAATCCTATCAACGAGTTTGCCTAGCTCTTCAAAGCTTTCCACCTTCAGAATTGTCCCCATTGCCGTTAGCTTATGCTCAAACCCGGAATCCTTTATTATTTTAAATGCCCTTGCAACATAATTGCTTAAGGACTCCCCAACCCCAATGGGCACAACGGATAATTCGACAAGCATGAAAGAAATCGGAAAAAAAGAAGAAAAAGTTTATGATCTATTTATGATCTGTTTTCGATCTATTTTTACAGAAAGTCGATCCCCCTAACGCTAAGCTTCGAAGCCTTTAGGGGTTTAACTTTCGTTCTAACCCTTGCTGTAGGTGCGGGATGACTTGCTTTTGTGGTTCTGGCAGTTCTAACCCTTACCTCAGCCCTTCTCTGCGGCTTTGAGAAAATTCTTTCATCGAAGGCCGAGCTTTTTGAATAGCTCTTGAAGCTCAAGCTCTCCTTTGCCATTATGTTTGGCGAGGTAACGCCGGTCATTATTGCCATAACTCTCACACTGCCCTCAAGCTCGTTAGAAATTCTGGCCCCCCAGATAACGTTTGCTGTGCTATCGATCTCGAAAGTGAGATTCTCGACTATCTCCTCAGCCTCCTTTATCGTAAGATCTGGCCCGCCGCTGATGTGAATAAGCGAACCCTTCGCGCCTCGATAATCAACTTCAAGCAGCGGATGGTTCAGACAGTCTTTAACGACATCCTTGGCTTTCGACTGCGACTTTGCTTCTCCAACGAGCATCACCGCAACTCCGCCCTGGCCCATTATAGCCCTAACGTCCGCAAAGTCGATGTTCATCAGCGAGGGTTTGGTTATGGTGTCGGAAATCCCTTTTATTGTCTCGGCTACGAGCTGATCCATGACGCTAAATGCCTGCTCAATCGGCAGATTCGGGACGTATTCAAGCAGTTTGTTGTTATCCAAAACCACTACCGTATCGGCGTTCTTTCTCAGCTCTTCAAGTCCTTCTTCTGCTTTGAAGATCCTCGCCCTTTCAACTCTGAATGGTGTCTGAACCATTCCAATGACAATTGCTCCCTGCTTCTTGGCTATCTCGGCTATAACCGGAACGCTTCCAGTTCCAGTGCCTCCTCCCATTCCGGCGCAGACGAAAACCAAGTCGGCCCCTTCCAAAAGCTCTTCAATAGTTCCTCTTGCTAATTCGGCGGCCTTTCTTCCTATTTCGGGGTAGCCGCCTGCACCTAACCCCTTCGTTAACGTCCTGCCAATTAAAACCTTCTTGTCGGCTCTAATGCTTAACAAATGCTGTTTGTCCGTGTTTATGGCTATGGTGTTTACTCCATCAACTCCGAGCTGCTTCAGCCTGTTTATCGTGTTGTTACCGCTGCCTCCGCATCCCACTACAACGATTCTCGGCAATCCGAATTCCTCGATGTCGAAGTTCTCGCTCATCCTTCTGTTTCTTTCCTCCTCATAAAACTTCTGGGCCTTACTAACAAACGACTTCATACAAAATTCCTCCCTAAATATAAGAGTTGAGCCGCTGGCTCCTCTCTATTACCTCCACCTTTTCGGCGATCAGTTTCCTGATCGCATCTCTAATCGCCTCACTAACTGAGGCGTACTCTCCCACCGTCACCAAAGCTTCGAGCATTTCATAATGCTGATCTGTTAGCCGGATCGATATTTTTCTCATGCATATCCCTCTACAGGAAGTGAGGGGTGGCAGTCGCATGCCTGCTGCCACCCAGTTGTGCCCCTCTTGTCCGACAATGTATGCCTATTGTCCGACATTATACTATTTAAAGATTTTGGTTGAATTATGCAAATTGAATATATTTTTGTTGGATAACGCTGTAAAGGCAGTCTTATGGGAGGGACATTTTTTACTAATTTGGGTAATCTGGCGAATTATGTTCACCGAAATTTCAGCAAATTAGAATTATATTCCGAAAAATTAAAAATCGAGGATGAAATCAGGAAGTATAAAAATGTGTTTAATGTTTAATTTTTAATTTTCAATTTTCCTTAACATTCCTCATATTCTTCATACTTTTCGATTCGTGAGTGAATTTTCGCTAGATGGAGGTATTCTTCCCACCTGTCGGATACTTCTCTTTTGAATTCTTCTTCCTTTATCTCCCTTACGATCTTTGCCGGAACACCCATCAGCACCGAGTTAGGAGGAAATTCCTTTCCAGTAACGACCGAGCCTGCGGCAACGATGCTTCGATCCGAGATTTTCGCCCCATTCAGGATGCATGAATTCATGCCTATCATAACGTCGTTTCCTATTGTTGCACCATGGATGACTGCTGAATGTCCCGCGATAACCCTGTCTCCTATGCTCACCGGGTATCCTCTGTCAACGTGAACGGTAACATTGTCTTGGATGTTCGTTTTGCTTCCTATTCTAATTCTTTCGAGATCCCCCCTCACTACAGCATTGTACCACACGCTCGAAAAATCGCCGATTTCGACATCACCAATCACTATTGCTGTTTCAGCGAGAAAAACCTTTTTCCCGAACTTTGGGACTTTAGAACCGATTTTATAAACCCTTGCCATGATAGGTGGGAGATGCATGAGAATAAAACCTTTTCACCGCGTTTCTGTGGATCACCAAGTCTTAACAGACTTCATACTGATCATACCAAACCCAGTTCATTTTTTACAACTTCAGCAACCTCCAATCCGGCTTTTATGCTCCCGTTCATGCTCCTTTCCGGATAATTGGGTGGAGAGGTCATCCCAGCTACGTAGAAGTTCTTGATTGGAGTGCGATAGTCCGTGACCTTTTTCAGATATCCTTTTTCAAAAATCGGACCGCTGTATTTTGCTTTAAAAATTTTAATCCAGTTAACATCTTTTTCCTTCAGACCGTACTTCTCAACCTCTTTCAAATAGAGCTTCTTTAACTCGCTTTCTGGCTTGGTGAATAACCCTCCTGTCGGCGAAGAATAGCTCGCAAGGTAAATCAGATCCTCTCCGTAGTCGTCCCGGGGCATGAAGTTCGTATGCTCTATTATCGCTCCGAAAATCGATTTATCTCTAACGTTCGTCCAGTAAGTGTCCTCACTTAGGGTTGTTTCAGCTCCTATTAGCGCACATACCGAGCTCTGATATCTTACATCGGGCAATTTCGCGGCCTTTTTTATCTTATCCTGCAGCAAGGGAATCGGGCCCGTGTATATAATTGCATCATACCTCTCACCATTTACCGAAAGCGGAAACGAAATACTAGGGGTTTTTTGGACTATTAAGAGCCTTTCAGCCATTCTTTCTATCAGCTGATGAAATCCATGTCTCAAGTATCCGAGCTCCTCACCTGAGTACTTTCGATTGCTCCTTATTGAAACCCTAGCAAGCAACCATGCATAGCTCACGTCAACGTAATTCTCGCCGAACTTGCTTCTTAGCAAGGGCATAAAAAATTCCTTGAACAACTTCTCCCCCAGCTCATCTCTAATGCCATCGACAACCCTGTAATCGTCGAAATCCCTGAAATTTTTCTTCTTGGAGGATAAAGTAAATCTGGCAAGCTTTATCTTATCGAAAAACGAAAGAAATGGGTAGCGAAGAATCTCAAATGGGGTATTGAGGGGATAAAGCTTTCCATTTGATGCAAAAGCGGTTTTAGCAGTCCTCCAAACGAGTTTTCTTCCGAGCCTGAACTTATTTATCTGATCTAGTAAAGCTTCATCCCCCCTGAAGCAGTGATGGTAGAACTTCTCAATCCAGTATCCCTTGTCTTCATTCTGGTATGACCCGGCAAGCCCCCCAACTTCGGCTTTTTCGTATACCGTAACCTCTGAGTATTCCTTCAAGGCGTTAGCAGCGCTCAAACCCGTCAGGCCTGCACCAATAATAGCGATTTTCATCCCTCTTTCATTCCCCCACTTTAAGTTGTGTACTCCGCGTTGAGCTTTACGTAATCGTAGCTTAAATCACAGCCTATTGCACAACCTTCGCCATTGCCAACGTTTAGCTCAACAATGATCCTGAAATCGTCTGTGTTTTTTAAAAAATTTGAGGCTTCAAGCTCAAGTCCGGTTTGCTGGCCTTTTTCAAGCAAATAAATTCTTTTTGCTTCTGCTGAAGAATCCACACTCTCGAAATAAAGAGTTATCTCCTCCGTTAGCTCAATTCCTGAATAGCCCAAAGCGGCGATTATTCTACCCCAGTTTGCATCACAGCCAAAAATTGCTGTTTTTACAAGCAGAGAGTTTGCTATCGCTTTTGCGGCTTTCTTAGCTTCTTCATCGCTTTTCGCGTTCCTCACGTGAACTTCGAAGACCTTCGTCGCCCCCTCTCCATCCCTCACGATCATCTTTGCAAGCTGGAAACACACCTCTTTCAGGGCTTCGCTGAACAGATCAAATTCGATCTCTTTTTCCTCCGTAGAAATTAGCAGAACTGTGTCGTTTGTGGAGGTGTCTCCATCAACCGTTGCGACATTAAACGATTCCTCCACAGCTTTTAGCAAAGCTTCATCCATCTCCGCTTTACTCAACTTCGCATCCGTGAAAATGAATGCGAGCATCGTAGCTGTTGGAAGGGTCATTTCTGGATTTATCATTCCCGCTCCCTTAGCAACCCCAGCGATAACAACATCTCTTGCTTTAACCGCGTATTCCTTGAGAAATCTGTCCGTCGTAGTGATAGCCTTTGCAAAATTTCTCGCAGCCTTCCTGCTGTTTTCTATGTTTGAAAAGACCTCATCGAACTTTTCCTCGATCCATTCCATGTCAAGCTGCCTGCCGATAACACCAGTAGAGCATACGGCTATTTCCTCCTCTTTGCACGATAGCTTGGAGGCAAGCATTTTAGCCATCTTCTTTGCATTTTCAATTCCCTTTTTTCCGGTAAAAGCATTAGCATTCCCGCTGTTGACGATGAGTCCCTTGAACGAGCCTTTTTTTATGTGTTCCGATGTCACGATTACCGGCGCCGCTTTAATCCTGTTGGTTGTGAAAACTCCGGCAGCAATTCCATCGCAAACCACTACTCCGAGTCCATCTTTCCCTTCTTTAATCCCCCAGCATTTCAAGCCATTGATCGCGTTAATCGAATCGTCGATTCTCTCGATGTAGGAATTTTGCATGAATGGATTGCTCTTTTTTTGTTTATAAAATGTTAGCTATTGGAAGTTGCCTCACTAATCTTGAAACACTAAACCATCAATGAAACCAAGAATGACAAAACCTTTTTAGGTGACGGTTCATCTTCCCTTATGGAATTCACGCACATCGATGATTCTGGGGTAAAAATGGTTGACATCTCTGAGAAATCTGACGTTCTTCGGGTTGCGACCGCTGAAGGAAAGATTAAGCTCAGAGAGGATACGGTTAAGGCTATTGCCGAAAATAGAATTGCCAAGGGCAATGTTTTTGCGACCGCAATTGTGGCGGCAACGCTTGCAGTGAAGAAAACATCCGAGCTAATTCCGATGTGTCATCCCATCCCGATCTCTCACATCGAAGTGAGCTTTGAAACATTTGATGATGGCATAAAAGCATCATGCACCGTGAAATCTACGGGAAAGACGGGGGTAGAGATGGAAGCCCTAACCGGAGTTAGCACTGCTCTGCTTACCATCTGGGACATGGTAAAATCAATGGAGAAGGATGAAACCGGGAACTATCCCGAAACCGCTATCGATGGGATTAGGGTGGTCAGGAAGGAGAAATTTTAGGGTTTCAGGGTTTTAGGTTTCAGTAATTAAGAGGTAGGTGGAAAAGGGCAGTTTGACCGATTAAGCTTAAAAGGGTAATAGCATGATGGATAATTCCGGCAAGCGGGAAATTATTAAAGAAAAACTGGAAAAAATCGCTGAAAAACTGTCAAAATCCGGTATAGAAGTTTACAACGCAAGAGATCAGCCGTCCTATCTTTACGATGAAACCCCGCCAACTCTCGGTGTTAAAGCAGCAGAAAACGTTTTGATCGTGAAGCCGAAAAGTACGCACGAAATCTCGCAAATCCTTAAGCTTGCCGGTGAGCAAAAAATCCCGGTTTTCCCGAGGGGGGGTGGAACGGGGCTTAGCGGAGGGGCCGTTCCTACATCGGATGGAATCGTTCTTTCAACTGAGAAGCTGAAGTGGATTGAAATCGATGTTGAGAATTTCTGTGCCGTTTGCGGAGCTGGAATAACGCTTAGGGAGCTGATAAGTGAAGCGGAAAAAAACGGGCTGAGCTTCCCACCCCATCCAGGGGATGAGAGTGCAACTGTGGGCGGGATGATAGCTACAAATGCAGGCGGCGTTAGGGCTATGAAGTACGGTGTAATGAGGAACTACGTTCTCGGGCTTGAGGCCGTTTTAGCGAGCGGCGACGTAATCAGGCTTGGTGGGAAGCTGATAAAAAACAACGCAGGGTATAACCTGATGCATTTGCTAATCGGCAGTGAGGGAACGCTTGCTGTGGTAAGCGAGGCAATCATCCGCTTACTACCACCGTTTAAAAGAACCGCAACCGTGGCGATCCCCTTCGAGAGCATCGAAGGTGCAATCGAAGCGGTGGTTGAAATCCTGAAAGATGGGATCATACCCCTCGCCTTGGAGTACGTCGAAAGAAAGGCCTTAGAAATTGGCGAGAAAGTTAGTGGAAAGAGATGGCCTCCGAAGGATGAGGCAAATCTGATGGTTATAGTTGATGGTAGGGACGAGGATGAGGTCGTTTCAATGGCCGAGAGGATAGAGGAAATCTGCCTGAAAAAGGGAGCGAAGAACGCTTACATAGCGATGGGTGCGAAAGAGCAGAGGGACTTGCTGGAAGTCAGGAGCTTAATCTATGAGGGAATGAAAGATCTGGTTGTGGAAGTGCTTGATGTGAGTGTTCCTCCAGCAAAAATTCCGGAATACATAAAGAGGTGCAATTCGGAAGCGGAAAAGATGGGATTCCAGATCGTTAACTACGGGCATGCTGGAGATGGCAACATCCATCAGCATCCGTTAAAGGTTGAGGACTGGGAATCCAAATATCCAAAGCTTAAAAAAACTTTTTTCAGGATAGCGAAGGAGCTCGGAGGAAGCATAACCGGAGAGCATGGAGTCGGGATCGTTAAAAAATCCGATCTAAAGGAGCAGGTATCTGAGGTGGAATACGAGCTCATGAGGAGAGTAAAGCAAGCATTCGATCCGGAGGGCATTCTTAACCCCGGGAAGATTGTGGACTGAAGCCAGCGATAGTTTGAGTATGAAATACTCGGAAGTGAGTGGACAGGAAATGCTATAGAATGCAGCTGTTTAAACGTAAGTGGTAAGATGTTCGTTGAAATTGAGTATGATAGGGGAACTTTAATCGTGAAAGGAGACGCACACGTTCCTTTCGGCAGGTACGATGAAAGATCGCGCTGTTTCAGACTTCCGGCTTACAAGTATCGCGATCTAATTGACTATCTCGATCTTTCCGGTATTGAGTATACTGAGAGGGTCTTCAACCTTCCACCAACTCCCTTCTTCGAGGCGGAATTTGAGCTAAGAGATTATCAGGAGGAAGCTGTTGCGAGATGGATGGTTGATCGTAGAGGGGTTATCGTTTTGCCAACCGGGGCCGGGAAAACTTATGTCGCGATGGAAGTGATAAGGGAGCTGAACGTTTCCACGCTGGTTGTGGTTCCGACTCTCGATCTGGTTGATCAGTGGATCGAGAAATTAGCCGTCTTTGGGGAGGTTGCTGAGTTTTCCGGCAGAAGCAAGGAAATAAAAGCGATCACGGTTTCAACCTACGATTCGGCTTACATGAATGCGGAAAAACTTGGAAACAGGTTCATGCTTATAGTTTTCGATGAGGTTCATCATCTGCCCTCCGAAAGCTACAGCAGTATCGCTGAGATGAGCGCTGCCCCCTACCGGCTCGGTCTTACAGCCACGATGGAAAGGGACGATGGTCTGCATGCGAAGCTTCCGGAGCTTGTAGGAGGAAAAGTTTTCGAGTTGAAGCCTGACGACATCGCGGGAAAGCACCTCGCCCCCTATACGATCAAAAGACTGGTAATTCCGCTTGATGAAATGGAAAAGAAGGCTTACGAGGCTAAAGCTAGAGTGTTTAAGGATTACGTCAAAAGGAGAGGCCTGAAGTTCTCAAGCCCTGACGACTTCAGGAAGATCGTTATGCGAACTGGATTTGACAGTTTGGCTTATGAGGCTTTAAAATCGTGGGATGAGGCGAGGAAAATCGCCTACAATTCAAAAAACAAGCTTAAGATGCTTAAAAGGATACTTGAGGAGCACAAAAATGATAAGATAATCATTTTCACCCGTCATAACGAACTCGTTTACAGGATCTCAAAGATCTTCCTGATTCCAGCGATAACATATCGAACCGATCAGAAAGAGAGGAAGGAGATCTTTAAGTACTTCAAAAAAGGGCTTTACAGGGCTATTGTGAGCAGCCAAGTTCTCGACGAGGGAATTGATGTTCCGGATGCGAACATCGGGATCATAATGAGCGGTACCGGAAGTTCGAGGGAGTACATCCAGAGGCTTGGAAGGATTCTCAGGCCGTCCGGCAAGAAGGCGATACTATACGAGCTGGTCTCAGCTGAAACCTCGGAAACCAGGACCTCTTTTAGGAGAAGAAGAAAGTTAAAAGAGTAGTGTTGAAAATAAGGCCACCATTAATTTATTAACTCGCTCTCAATTTCATTTTAGTCGTTTTAGGCTTTATTGAAAGTCGAAATCTAATAAACTTGCAAAAAGATTTTACATTAAAACAATCTTATGAAACTTTCCAGCCATCACTAAATTAATAAAGCTTCAATTTAAATTTCTCACGTGCTTCCAAAGGAATTTCTCGAGGTCAGAAAATATAAAGGCAAGATTTTTCCGAAATTTCTGAAAGCCGGGGACGTAGAAATTGCAGAACTCGTGCTCGATGTTTACAGGAGTAATCTGGGCAAAAAACTCAAATTTGCGAAAAAAGAGCTCAAACAGTTGGAAAACTCAAAAAATTACAAGAAAATGAGGGGACTTGCTAGGATTATTGAGAATAACGTTCGCTTTGCCAATTCGACATCTCTTCCTCCCCCTCAGGTAAGGAAATTCCTCTTCTCAAGAGGTTTTGTAACTACGAAAGACGAGAGGAGGAAAATCATAAAGGAGGCTGCAGAAAAGTTTGGGTGCTCGTTGGAGGAAATAGAAAACTCGATATTTGCTGATCTTGAGGAAGAGGCTATTATCGATGAAATCGGAATTGAGAATGCCGAGGATTTGTTGAGGAAGTATAATCTCTCTCTGCTTCAAACAACGATTTTCAACTCCCTCCGAATGACCTTCTGGACGAAAAGCGAACACAAGAAGATCTTATGGGCTGTCAAAAAGCTGGGTTTAATGTATGAGTTAGGAGATAACGGGGGCATAACTCTTACCGGGCCAGCCTATGTGCTGAAACAAACGAGAAGATACGGCACGAGTTTTGCCAAACTAATACCCATAATCGTCTCCTCTCCAGAATGGTGGATTAAAGCAGAGATTCTTGACGAGTACTCGAACAAGGTTTACAAACTGGAAATTTCTAGCGGAGACGCGCTACTCCCGCTGATCGAGCCGAAGATGGAATTCGATTCCTCGCTTGAAGAGGAACTTTATTTCAGACTAAAAGCTTCTAAACCTGAAATAGAGATCTCGAGAGAGCCGGAAGTGATCAGGGCGGGAGATTTCGCCTTCATACCAGATTTCAAGCTGAAAAAGGGTGAAAAAGAAGTTTACATTGAAATCGCGGGTTTTTGGACGGAGGAATATCTTAAAAAGAAGGTTGAGAAGATTAAAAAACTGAATGTTCCGCTGATCGTAATCGGGAGGGAGGAGATCAGCTTCGTCTCCGAATTTTTCATTCCAATCGAAAAAAAGCTTCCCTTCATTAAAATTCTGAAACTCGTGAACAGCTACTTCGGAGAGACTGGAGGTACTAAAGATCTAACCCCAGAAATGGACTTGGCGGAGACGCTGAAGAGAGTGCAAGGGGCAGAAGTCGCGAACATTGCTAATCTTGCGAGAAAATGCGGGATAGAGGTGGGTGAACTCAAAAGGAGAATTGCGGAATCGCTGGGAGCTTCAAAGATAGTGATCGAGAACTGGATGTTCGACAGAAAATACGTCGAGGAAGTTAGAGAGAAGTTGGAAAAAGGTCTGAATGAAAACTTGGATGATTTGGAATCTTTACTTAAAAAAGATGGGATAAATGTTCTTCTGGATTTTCTGGGTTACAAAATCGTTTGGGAAGGGATTACGGCTGCTAGAGTTGTGAAAAAATTTTAAGTTTTTAAGTTTTGGATTTTAAAATTGAAAAATGGGATAAGCAGGGCAAACGGAATGGACAAACGGAATAAACTAAAAATAAAATTAGGATGTCTGAAAATCATGTCTGAGATCATGTCAAAACCATATAAAATAAACAAAAACGCTCTCAGGCAGCTTGTCGAAGCTAGAATGTACAGCAAGATAGCTTCTGCTGAGAGAAAAAAGAGAACTGCAACGACTCTGATCTCCTTTCTTTACGGATCAGAACCATTCGTTTTTTACGCTGCTGAAGCTTTAGGAACAATCTGTGGTGTTCTGGAAAAGGAAAATGAATCTGAATTTGTTAGAGAAATTCTCAGGAGGTTGTTCTGGCATCTGAGAGATGAATCCGGAGCGTACTGCAAAGGTGCGCCCCTTGCAATAGGAGAGATAGGAAGAAACGCACCCATAGCCTTTGAAGGGTTCAAGAACATGCTTCTCTCCCTTCTCAGGAACGAGGAGGTGGAGTTGAGATATGTGATTTACGGAATTAGCAGAGCTGCTATGCACATGCTCGATGCCTATCCAAATCCAATCGAGGAGCTTTTACCTTTCCTTCAGCATGAAGATCCGGCGATTCGAGGATATGCTGCGATAGCACTATGTAAGTTGGGAGCAAAGCTTGAAAAAGATCATTTTAAAGGGGACGAAGAATTTGAAATCTATTTTGAAGGTAAGATATTGAAAACAAATCTCGAAAGGCTGAAAGCTCTCATTTCGGATTGCTTCGACTATTGAGCTTAATTCGATTAAATATTAACTGACACTTTGAGCTTCAGAAGTTCTTAGTATTGGGGTTCTTAGTATTTGAAATCAAAAAATCTTTATGGACGGGAAGACAGTAAAGCACATGGTTTCAGCGATTCCTGAAATGCTGAAGCAGCATGACGCTCAATTTTTTGTGATGTATGCCTCGAGCAAGAATGCGAACTTCTATTACGCAACTAGATTCAAAATTCCCGATCCCGCATTTTACATGATCGGTGACGATGGGACAGATTTGCTCGTCGTTCACGACATGGAGAAAAGAAGGGCTGAAAGGGAAAGCAAGGTAAAAGAAATAGCATCCCTTAAAGACTTGGGCTTTTACGAATTGCTGAAAGAAAAGAAAAATCCCTCCGATGCTTTGTGTCAAACCCTTTTCGAGCTTATCAGAACACATGGAGGGAGGAAGGTCCTTGTTCCTCCAGACTTTCCATCCTTTTTGTCTTTCTATTTCAAAGAAAGGATGAGCGTGGAGGTGGTTGAAAACCCGTTTTCAAAGCTTAGGGCGGTGAAAAAGGGTGAGGAGATCTTGGAGATAAGAAGAACGAGCGAAGGAATAATTAGATCTCTCGAATATGCTTTGAAGCTGCTAGATTCAAAAAGCGGAATGAAATGTGAAGAACTAAGGAATGAAATCGAGCTGTTTCTCTTTAAGGAGGGTTTTATAGCGGAGGAAACGATTGTTTCCAGCGGTTTGCTATCTGCCGATCCTCATGAGATAGGAAGGGGGGAAATAGAGGATCATGTGATCATAGACATATTTCCAAGAAGTAAGGAGAGCAATTACCACTCAGATTTCACGCGAACGGTAATTCTTCGAAAAAACCCTGAGATCGATGAAATGCTCGATGCTGTCATAGAGGCGAAAAATAAGGCGATTTCGCTGATCAGAGATGGAATTCTTGCAAAGGAAATCCATCATGCTGTTTGTGATGTTCTTGAAGAGAGAGGCTATACAACTCTGAGGAGTAAGGCATCTGAGGGCTTCATTCATTCAACTGGCCATGGAGTGGGGTTGGAGATCCATGAAGAGCCAAGAATTTTCGAAAATGAGGATGTGATAAAGAAGGGGATGGTATTTACAGTCGAACCCGGACTTTATTACAAAAAAATTGGCGGGGTTAGGGTGGAGGACACAGTTCTCGTTAAGCAGAAAGGATGTGAGGTTTTAACTTCCTATAAGGATTACGTAACTTTGGAAAGATGAGAGCGAGGTCTGAATGGCAAAATGTCTGTATGGGGCAAGATGATAGAATTAGATAATAGATTTAGGGTCCTTACAAAACTAACCCTCAGCCAATCTCTGCAAAGCCTTCTTTTC
>JACDNU010000005.1 GCA_017656505.1 Archaeoglobus sp.
GTCCCATGTGGGTAGTTTATTTTCATTGGTTAAAAATGTTTTGTCTAATACTCTACATACCATTTAAAGCAAAAACGGGGTATAGAGCAGCAGGAGTTGGTTATCTAATTAGTGATAGAGGAAACAAAGCATTTGCCGTTGAAACATACAAAAAGAATGGAAAGAGAATTACAAGTGTATATTATATCAATCCAGACGGAAACATAGTTGTTTTAAGTGGAGATGATGATTACTGGACTTGTGTAAGGACTTGCATAATAGCCTTCTGCTATGATAACTGGGGATATTGCGAAGCTTGCGGGATAGTGTGCATTTCGTGCATAGAAATTGGAATTTCTTGTCCTTTGTGTTTAGCATGTCTCGGGGCCCCGGCAGCCTATTGTGGTATATACTGTGCAGTGTAACCAATGGTTTCGTTAATTTTATATTTCTTTAATATAATACTTTTTCAAGATGCTCATGAGTACTAATTTCTCGAAAATTAATAAGGCACTTTTGATTGTTCTTGCAATTTTACTGGTCATCTCAGGTATAGGTGAGGTGTACTGGAGAAAAGATATGTTTAAAGGACTGATGACTTTAGGACTTGCATTCGCAATTCCCTTCGGGCTTTACAGGAGTTATTTTACTGGAGTTCTCGGATTTATTTTCGGTTTAATCTTGTTATTCGCTTTGCTGTTTCCGTCTAAATTAGGAGCAATTCTTTTTATTGCTGGTTTCGCTTATATTTTTGTTAAAGAATGGAAAAGAAGGGGTAAAACCAGTTAGAAGAAACATGAGAAGAGAAAATCAAAATAAGAACTGGAGTATGGATGGAGAAAATCAAGAATACGAATACTCCAATTTCGGAATTTTTCCATGGCACTTTTCTGCCATATTGCTAATCACAGCCATAACTCTGCTGCTAAGCACTGGAACGCTAAGACTGGATCTTAGATTCATCCTTCTTTTAGCGATGTTCTGGTTTCTCACAATAACTGGCTGGATGAACTTTCTTTTCAGGAAAGTCGTTGTGACAGAAGATGGAATCGTTTACAAGAGGACATTAAGCATAAACTTCAGGATAATTTACACTTCAGATTGGTACTTTCCCTTTAAGAGCATCAATAGGATACAGGTAAAAAGGAATATTGTTCGGATTAAATATAAAAAGAAGACCGTAAATCCAAGTTTGATAATAATAAAAGATTCTAAAGGTTTTGTTGAGGTCATTAAAAAATACGCTCCGGATAAGTTGGAGGTGAATAAATGAAGGGAGTAAAGTGGATGTTAGTTTGTTTGTTCTTGGCAATCCTTATTGTGGGCTGCACCCAATTAACAGCCGAGCAGATAGCAGAGAAGATGCAAGAGAAATACAACTCCATAAAGGACATGAAAGGGACGATGGTTGTAACAACGAACTTCGGCAAGAAGCAAACCCAAACAATCAACTTCGAAATGAAGAAACCCAACAAGTGGAAAAGTGAAAACGAAAGAATGCTAACAATTTCCAACGGCAAAACGATGTGGATCTACGACAAACAAAAGAATGAGGTTATAAAGCTCAGACTACCAGAAATCAAACAACCAGAATTTGACTACGGTAAAATTGTAAAGGATATGCTGGAAAAGTACGATTTAAAGCTTGTGGGAGAGGAGAAAGTATCGAACAGGGATTGCTATGTTATCGAGCTTAAACCAAAGGGTAAAGACTACTTCATCAATCAGAAGCTCTGGGTTGACAAAGATTACTGTATCCTTTAAAAATAGAAATAAATTATGGAAACTTCAGCTCAACAGTAGAATACAAGAACGTAGAGTTCAACGTTGGAATAGGCGACAAAGACTTTGAGTTCAAACCTCCTAAAGGTGCGAAGATTGTTGAGAAGGAATTTAAACTGCCGGAGAAGCTAAGCATCGAGGAGGCTCAGCAGAGAGTTAATTTTACGATAATAAGGCCGAAGTACACGGCAGGGTTTAGCTTTAGTTATGCAATGGTCTTTAAAGACTTTGTCCAGCTATACTACAAGAAAGGTGATGATGTTGTAGTTATAAGCGAAAGAATCGGTAAAAGCAAGCCTATACCAAATGCAAAGAAGGTCAAGATAAAGAATGTTGAAGGAGAAATTGCTGAGATCTTTGGTAGCAGAATGCTGAAGTTTCAAATAAACAACTTGGAAATAACAATAGCGGGAAAGCTTAGCAAAGAGGAAATCGTGAAGATTGCAGAATCGATGTTTGGGTTCAATGCCTAAATCAAAATTGTGCTCCTTGTGCCAGTTCGTGTTGGTGTGCACCGTTTAACTTTTATTGCGCAGTATCCTGCAGTATATGCCTGACGATGTGTGGAATTCAAGGTACTTCATGTTGCGAAGACTGGGGGAAATACTGTGAGAGCGTGGCTCCATAGGAAAATCAAATTTTATATTTTTTGGAGTGTTCTCTGGGTGTTGTTTGCAGCGATCTTTTCCCAAATAACGAGAATAAGGGAGTTTTTAGACTTTTTCACTCGTAGGAGCGGTCGTGTGGTGGTGTGCTGTAGGCTTCGAACGATTGCTTGCGAAAAAAACAAAAATCACTCCCGAGCAAAGGGGGAGATTATTTGCTATTTTCTGGTTTCTGCTTCTTTATGTATCATTCGTGCTTTACGCACTGTTGATCGGCTATGTAGGGGTTGAATTTCTCAGATTGTGGGGGGTTTTCACCCTTTTAATTTGTGCCGTGCTGCTAATTTCTCCCGGCAAATGGTTTCAGAAATTTGGATCTATTTAGAAATCAATTTTAGTCTTATCCTCAAGCTTGTTACTTAAAAAAGGAGGTGCCCAAAGCTTTGAAGAAGTGGGAGAATGTTAGAGTATAAACTAACCAACGTGGATCTTGCAATCAGCACGCTATCAGATCCAATCCTCCTCGCGGTAACAATCTTCGTTTACATAGTCTTAGGAATTTGTTTTCTCAAAGTCAAACTCAAAAAAGCCCGGAGCGTTATTTTGCTCTTCTTGATTCTACTTCCTATCCTCTACCTATTTCCGATCTTTGTGAAAGCAGGATGGGACTGGTACGGCTACGAATACGATGACAAACTCCACATCAAACCATGACCGGTAGATGAGGTTGTTGATTTAAATCATTCGCAGATTTTTCTAACTAAATCCGAAGAATGGAAGCCCAAGCTAAGAACATTCGGTTTCGGCACGAAAGATATTGGAATGGGCTACTTCAAGCTGAAAAATGGCATAAAAGCTGTGGTTTTTCGATATAAGCATAGTGATGAGTTCGTTGTGATAAATTCAAGCGGGAAGTACTACGTGATAATCCATCCGGGAGTTGAGGAGCTTTACCGGGAGATTAGAGGTAGAGAAGATTAAAAATGAAATACGATGTAATGAGATATAAGTTACCCGTAGGACCTGGTGCGAAAATTATCACGTTTCTGGCTTTGGTTTTGCCCTTAGCGGTAGCGATACCATTATGGCTCCATTCCGTGACTTTTTTGTAATAATTGCGGTAACCTTGCCGCTTTCTGTGATAATTGCAGTTGTGTATGCCTTTTCACCCAAGGAAGTTATACTTAAAAAGGACAAAATTGCGATAAGAAAAGCTCTCGGTGAAGTTAACATACCCTATTTCAAAATCAAAGATGTTTCCTACTTTGGAAAGTTAAGATGGAAGACGATAAGGCTTTTCGGCTCAGGTGGGCTCTTTGGGTGGTTTGGACTGTTTCACGTGCCCGAGATAGGAGAGGTCTGGGTTTATGCGAGGAGGAATAAAGACATGGTGCTGATTAAAGCCGATAAAAACTACCTACTCGCCCCAGAGAATCCAGAAAATTTCATGGAAAATTTGAGGATGGGGTTGAACAATTGAACGAAAATTAGGCTATCAATCATAAATACCGCCTCTTTTGCCTAATTTAAGTATTTTTACGAGTCTTTCGTCTTTATTGTACTCGAATATTATCCTGTAGTCTCCGATTCTCAGTCTGTAAATGTTTTGCATACCTTTCAGTTTTTTCACATCAAGATGTGCCAGAGGGAAAAAAGCAAGTTTGGAGATCCTATCTTTGAGAGTTTTTCTATCTCTGGCAGGAATGTTCTTTAGCTCTTTTAACGCCCTTTTTGAGATTAAAATTCGATTTTCATAACTCATTTTCGATCGATTTCCAGTCTACGAATTCATCCTTCCTTCTCTCCTCGATGTCCTCGACCTCCCATTTTTCCGGTTCAACCTCCTCAATCAGCTCAAGATTAACGTCTATCAACGTTTTAAGATACCTTTCAATTCTGTTGATTTGATCGCTAAGCTCTTCAAGAGTTACAGGCATATCTTTATTTGGGGAGTTACGCTGTAATAAGCTTTTCCCAGCAATAATGATGACTGGATCCCAGAGTCTTGGAGACGTAGACTTCGGAAGAGGGGTTCGAGACAAGATTTTTATCAAAAGCTAACTCGACCATTTCAAGTTGTTTTAACTCAGGACAATCAAGAGGGGACTGCGATAGTTACACTGAGCGGAAGTGGAGAAGGTTGGACACTGATGAGGGTTGAGGTGAAAACATCTAATGGTAGAGAAAGATACACAAATCCAATATGGATGTACGTGTCATGAGGATAAAAGATAAAGACACAATAATTCTCTTATTTTTGCTGTATTCATCCTTATTATCGTTATCTTTTCCTCTGGCCCTTCCTAAAATAAGGGAGGTCCGCATGGCTTGTTAAGCTTGATCTATTCCCCCATTCTTTTGTTCCCGGTGTTTTATATACCCACATTTCACCCAATCCTCCTCCTGGTTTTCTTAATTTACAAACTCAAAAGCGAAAGGGTGAGAAAGATCGTTAAAGTAGCTCTTATCGGTTTAGTTATTGGATCAATCCCATCCACATTTTTCATAATCGCCGATAGCCTCGATATCAATGGCTCGATTAAAAAGTATCATTATAGTTACGAGGACTTTACAGATAGCATACTTGGGATTTTTGAAGGAAAGCGGAATTCTGAACTTCCTGTGTTGTCCCGTTCTCCGTTTGATTCTATAATGTTCGGTCTTTTCTGGGGAGTCGTGGGTGCATTGATCGGTATGTTGGTTGGTATAATTTTGAGTAGAAAGTGTAAAGATGTCTCACAGAAGAACAATGATTTTGAAAACTCAGGATTGAAGAATCAAATGGATAAATAACCAGTTTAGGCAGAAAATATCAATTTTTTAAAGCTCTCCTGTTCTTTCTTTTTCAGGATTATTTCTCCGTTCTCTTTCATAGCGCATACGAGAGGAGAAATTTTTATTTTGGTTAGGGTATTAAAGGGTGGAAGCCCAACATGTCATAGGAAATTCAAATATTAACCCAATTCAATAGAATTTACAAAAAGCCTTAAATTTATCTAAATTTCGATTGGAGGTTTAGTTGACTTCTAAACTGTTTAATTGTCAACTAAACTGTTTAGTTCTGGACTAAACTTTTTAATTGGGTTTTAATCTTTTTTGTTGGATGCTAAACTGTTTAATTTATGATTAAACCTCTTATATGGCTTCTAAATTGTTTAGTTCTCAACTAAACAATTTATTTGAGAAATTAATAAATAGTTGTTAATTAATATAGGTAGTGGAATTGACTTGTAGGGGGTGGTAGAATGTTAAGGAAGTTTGTTGCAGTGCTGCTGGTGTTAGTAATGCTGGGAAGTGCAGTGATGCCGGCAATGGCTACGACAAATACAGTAAGCCAGAACGAAGCAAAATCAGTAGCAAATAAATTCATAGCAAGGATCTCAGCAACCGACAGTTTTAAGGACTGGAAGTATGCGAAGATCGGTAAAATAGCTACAGCCTACGATGTGGATGAAAGCAGATCAGCCTACATTCTTGAACTCGTTAAGGATGGAAAGTATGCTGGCTACATCGTTGTGTCGGCGAAGAAAACGAACTATCCTATCTTGGAGTTCTCGAAGGGTAAGTCACCGCTTGCAAGGATAGAGGAGCTTGGGATTAAAGCTGAGAGAGTTTATCGACTTGGAGGGATGATGTACATAGCCGAAGAGAGGGGAAAGTACTATGATTTGAATAAGAGGGAAATTGACTTCAGTAAGCTTAGAGAAGGTGTTGTAGAGGCTTTAAAAGATGAGAAAATCAGAAATCATTTGGCAAAAAGAACAATGGAAGCAAAGAAGCAGTGGGAGAAATACAGCTCGGAAACTCTAGGTGGAACTCAACCCGGCGAGGGACATGTATTTGGAGTGCCTGCATTGTTGTGGTACCTTGGCTGCTCTCCAACAGCAGCTGCAATGGTTTTGGGTTATTGGGATCAGCATGGATATCCAAACTTTCCAAATGACTATCAGCATGATCTAATCGAAGAGCTTGCTGATGCTATGGGTTTAACGTGCTGGTATCTACCCCCATGGTGGCAGGGAACGTGCCCAACCAATATCGATGATGGAATTAATGAGGTATGTAATAATCACGGTTATTCAAACTGGGCAACAAATCAGTGGTTCCCAACTTGGAACGATGTTGTGAACGAGATAACCGCTGGAAGGCCATTTGTTTTGGCGATGGCATGGGGTGGAACTGGAAGTGGGCACACTCAACCTTACGGGCATCATAGTGTAACCTGCATCGGATTTCTAACAGATTATAGTACAAACGAAAAATTTGTTGAGTTATACGATACATGGGATACAACGCCGCATTTGCTCGCGTTCGGTGACTGGTGGGCATCTTCAGCTACTTGGGTTAGGCCATAATTTTCTTTAATTTTTTTGATTAGTTTTTGACTATGAAAAAGATCTCAATTCCTCCTGGACATTTAGCAGGACTATTCTTTATTGTTGTTTTCATACTTATGGGTGTATTACTGGATACATTGAGAATCAAGCAATCATTTATAATTTCAATGATTGCTTCATTGATACTAACCCTTATAGCATACTTTCCAGTAATTAGGAAGGAGAAGAAGACCACAGCTCTCGTATCCGTGCTCTTAATCTTATTTTCAATTTACATTATATTTTTCTTTGCCGAGTTCGTTGCCATAGGGCCAAAAGGAGAACAGATACCCTTTGTTTATCTTATTGCGAATTTCAGATTTGAAAACCAGACCATAAGCTCTTATTATCAATGGGAACAAACAGAATGGGGTTCATACAAGCCAGAATGCTATTCAGAATTTTATGCTGCAAAATTCGGAAATACCTCTTTGGAAGTTTCAGCTTTCTATTACGGTTATCTTGGCAATCCATTCTATGCGATACCAAAATATCTGTTTACAAAGCTTTCCTGCGGAATCACCGACTCAAAAACCGCTTACACAAGGTATAAAGAATTGCTACTTAATTCCGGATTTTCAATCGATAGCAGATCGAACAGCTTTACGGCAAGAAATGAGACTACAATTGTTTACTGCCAGCTCGACGGTGATTTTATCATGGTTGTTAAAGTGAATAAGGAGGAAGAATACTTGCTAAATCATACGAAAATAATGAAAGGAATGTTTTGATTATGTGAGATGTTTTTAAAAAAGCAATGAAAGATAAGAATGTTAGAGCGTTTAACAAAAAAGGGGTTAGCATGGGGGGAGCTGGAACTTGATGATGTGTTACACGGTTATTGCGATGCAGGAATGGTCTTAACAGTACATCCAAATGGCAAAAAAACCTGAGACTGGAGGTATGTGAAGTGGCTGTATGACGTTGTAGAATTAGCTTAAAAGAACATTTTTATATTTTTCCCCACATCAAGATCGAATATGGAAGATCCGATAACAGCCATAACCCTCGGATCAATCGTTTTACTTATAGCATTGACAGTTTTTCTCAGAATGGTGAGAAAGCTTGGATCATACAGAAAAGAAATAGGAACGATCTTCCTGCTCTCAATTCTTCTAATCGCAGTATCATGGATCTTATCTTCTAAATACAGAGTAGTGGCAGGACTTCTATCGTACGCCGGCTTTACCCTTGGCATAGGTGGACTTTCAATTGCCGTATGGGAGGAGTTCAAAAGGGGGATTAGAGAAGTAGAATGAATAGACACTCTCTTATTCTTCCCGAATTTTTCTAAAAACTTGTGAGCATTTTTGTGGTATTTTATTGTCCATTCTATGGTTCAAATTCATTTCCGTAATCCTCAAGCTGGCAGCGATTCCGGTATTTTGGTTGGTATATTTTGGTATTGAGAAAATATAGTAAGATGTCAAAAGTTTGGTTAGATTGATTAGACTGATGGTTTTTTAGAAATGGAGGAGAGTAATGTTGATGTTAGTTATGGGATAATAACAACAATGGCCAAATAACAGCAATGGCCAGGTTAACAAAGGCTGCAAATGGGTTTTACATAACCTTTTCAGAGCCAACCGAGAGCAGATCAATACGACGAAAAAGATTCAAGGGTTTTCACAAAGTCTTAATGAAATCCTCTTTTTTAACTTCAGCCAGCCTTAGAACTCCACGAAGTGTCCCAGGTTTAAGCTCGTCATGCAAAGGAACGACAGTTGTAATTTTTCTCCCACCCATGTATTTCACCAAAGTAACATGGCTGCCCTTTTGCCTGCTAACTTCAAATCCAAAATGCCTTACCAAAATTTTGATAACTTCTTCACCCGATAACTTTGGCAATTTCGACATTAAGCACACCGACGATGTCTCTTCTTTCAAGCTCTTCCCTGACTTCTGGCATCTCTTCAAGATAAAGCTCGACTGCCTCCTTAATGTTCTCAACCGCCTCCTCAATCGTTTTGCCCTGAGTCGTCACACCGGTGAAGATTTCTGTGATGATATACATATCTTCTTCTTTCCAGACGATTACGCTAAGTTTCATATCAGACTATTTCCTGTTATAGTTTATAAAATCTATTTTCCAAAATTGGAGCATTGCTGAAGGATCTTAGAAACTTGGAATTGTATTTCAGAGGATGTGTCAAAATTTAACTACACATAAACATACGGCAAAAAACTCTGACGATTTCGAAAGATGCCTATAATGCTTTGAAAAGAATGAAGAGATACGGCGAGTCCTTCAGTGATGTTATTATAAGAATAACGAAGAGTGCACGACTACTGGATCATCTGGAATCAACTGAATTCCCACAGGAACTAACAGATAATACTGAGAAGTATACAGGCAAGACAATTTGTGAAAAGTGGAACTATTGAACTTTAGCCAGGTGGGTAGGGCGATTTTTCTCCATTCTTTTCATTTAATAAAAAATGAAAATTTGTCTTAAAGTGACTAATATGGTGAGGATCAGAAATATTTGGAAAAGTTGAAGGTTGAAGAATGAACGAACAAAATGAGCAAAATAAGGAGGAACACAAAATTCTAGAAATTATTGAAACTTATGTCAAAGCTTTGAATCTGCAGATGCTGACCTGATGCAAAGTCTGTTCTGGATTGATGACTCTCGTTTTATCGAGGTGGAAAACCACATACCGGAGCCTTTTGATAAATGGAAGATCATACACGGACATTTTTCCTACGTTCCAGCAAATTATTAGAGCTCAACCAGGAATTTCTCAAAATCTTTCACAACGTACTTCTTCCCTTTTTTAACGATTTCGTGTCCCTCTTTTTCCAGCAATTTTATCTGAGCTTCTATCCCACCAGGATACTTCTCATTTATAACTCCTCCGGCTTTTAAAGTTCTCCAGTAAGGTGTTATGTCCTTTTTCCCCTCTTTCACCTCTTCTTCCGCTGCATGAGCCGCTATCCAGGCGAAGATTCCCGTTGTGATTGGGCAACCGATGGTTGCGCTATGCTTCCTCGCCAGCTTCTCCCTTATCTGATTGATTGTGATCAGCTTTCCTTCGGGAACTTTCCTCATAATCTCATCCACTTCTTTCGGAGCTGGAATGACAACCGTTCCTTCTCCCCATCTCTTTCGCATCTTTTCAGAAATTTCAACAACCTTAGGCAGGTCTTTGCTGTCTTCCAGCTTCTCTCTCCAAGACTTGGTCTTTCTTTTCCTTTTCTTTTTACCTTCCAATTTTTCCGATCCAGATTTCATCAATTCCCCTCGTCGCCTTTCCTTAAAATTTTTCTCTAATTGTAATGATTGAACGTCATAATACATATCCCTAAATTTATCAAAAACGAAAGATTTTTAAACTCAAAATCTTGCTACAGTGTTACAATGTAACATAATGACAAGGTGAGAAAAATGCTGGGGTTCGCTGATGTTTGGACTGCATTGGGATTTCTACTAACTTTGGCTTCGGTAGTGGGATGCATACTCTACGGAATCCTCAAAGCCATTGAGGTGATATGATGGATTTGCTTTTGATGGTTTTCGTGGTGGCCATCTATATGGCCGTTACGATCTATCTGGGATACTTCGGATTCAGGTCGACGAGGAACAGCGAGGACTACTTGGTTGCAGGCAGGAAAGTGAATCCAGCTGTGATGGCCCTGTCGTATGGCGCTGCTTTCATCTCAACATCAGCGATCATCGGGTTTGGAGGCGTAGCAGGATTGTTTGGATTCCCTTTGCTGTGGCTGACCTTCCTGAACATATTCGTTGGCATCTTCATTGCTTACGCGATAATCGGAAAGAGGGTTAGGAGGGTTGGCTCAGCTTTGGGAGCTTTAACGTTTCCCGAGCTATTGGGAAAGATGTACGGCTCGAGATTCCTTCAGGTTTTCTCAGGAATCGTTATTTTCCTGTTCATGCCTTTGTACGCTGGAGTTATTTTGATAGGAGGTGCAAGATTCATTGAGGTTTCCTTCTCAATTGACTACAAAATCGCTCTACTGATTTTGTCCGCGATCATAGCCCTCTATGTCGTTTATGGCGGACTCATAGCCGTGATTTATACGGACGCTTTCCAAGGAGTGATCATGCTAGTGAGCATGGTTTTCCTCCTGATTTCAACTTACGCGTTATTTGGTGGAGTTATTCAGGCTCATGAGGCTTTAACATCCTATAACAGTATAGCAGTGGAAATGTTTGCCGCTAAAATTCCTGGGCATCTGGGATGGATGGCATTTCCATCCTTGGGTTCAGTAGCTTGGTGGGTTTTGGTATCGACAATAATCCTAGGAGTGGGTATCGGTGTTCTCGCGCAGCCGCAGCTTGCAGTAAGGCTGATGACCGTGAAGTCAGATAGGGACTTGGATAAGGCTGTGCCGGTGGGAGCCTTCTTCATATTCATAATGGTCGGTACATCCTTCATTGTTGGCTCATTGAGCAATGCTTACTTTATCGAAACCACAGGAAAGCCTAGTATAGTCATAGCAGGCGGAAACATCGACAAGATAATTCCCGAGTTCATAAATGCTGTGATGCCAGAATGGTTTATCGCGGTATTCATGGTTACGTTGCTAGCAGCTGCGATGTCCACGCTAAGCAGTCAGTTCCATACGATAGGCTCAGCTTTGGGAAGAGATGTTTTCCAAACGATTTTTGGAAATGGCAAAAAAACCATAAAGATAACGAGGATTGCCATATCTATCGGCATTCTTTTCAGCATTGCTTTGGCATACGTTCTGCCTCCAGGAGTCATAGCCAGAGGGACTGCAATATTCTTTGCCCTTTGCGCATCTTCCTTCCTTCCCGCATACCTTGGAGGACTTTACTGGAAGAGGGCAAGCAGAGAGGGTGCAATTTCCAGTGTAGTCTTCGGCTTCGCCGCTTCACTGGTATATCTTGCGTTTATTCACGCAAAGGAGGCGAAGAAGCTCGGAATTTCCAAACTCATCTTTGGTAAAGAAGTTCTCGCGAGCTTTCCATGGACGGTTATAGATCCTCTGGTTATCGTGCTTCCTGCATCAACCGTTATCTTTGTGGTCGTGAGTCTTTTAACTCAGAAGAAGGCTAAAGTTATAGAGGTGTATGCTGAGGCAATCAAGCACAGATCAGGGTTCAAATCCAGATAGGGTTCTAAAAGTTTTTAATTCCTATTTTCGATTATTCTGCTTTCATTCTACTTTCGAAAACCAGATCCGAAAAAGTCACAGCCAGCTTAACAGCTTTTTAATCCTAGTAAGCAGAAAAATAGCCTTTTAGTATGCTTGCCCGTCCCACAAAGTCCATTTAAACCAAAAGATGTTGCCTAAACTCAGATTTATTCCAAAAGCCAGCGACAAAAACCACCAGCAAAACTTAAATAAAGAATCATAAATTAGCAAACGGAGGTGTTTGTTGTGGGAACAGTAAAGCCTGCATACATCAAGGTAATCGCTCTGGAGCTCCTGAAAAAGTATCCAGACGTATTCACGGAGAGTTTTGATGAGAACAAGAGGTTGGTTGCCGAATATGCAAAGATAAACAGCAAAGCTGTGAGGAATAGGGTAGCCGGATACATCACGAGAAAGGTGAGAAGGGGTTATTTGAATGTTTGAATTGAAAGGTGTTATCCCAGCTTTAGTAACACCTTTTGATGAAGAGCTGAACGTGGATTATAAGGGAATAGATAAAAACCTCGAATTCCTCGAAAAGCACGTCGATGCCCTCGTGCCAGCTGGCACAACCGGCGAGGCTGCAACTCTGAGTTACGAGGAGCATATCGAGGTTGTCAGATACGTTAAGGAGGTCTCAAAGCTTCCCGTTATAGGTGGAGCCGGCTCAAATTCAACGAGGGAAGCACTATATCTTGGAAAGGAAGTTGAGAAAGCTGGCGTTGATGCAGCGATGTTCGTTACACCCTACTACAACAAACCGAATCCCGAAGGGTTGTATCAGCACTACAAAACCATAGCCGATGAACTTTCAATTCCGATCATAGTTTACAACGTTCCCTCACGAACAGGCACAAACATAACTCCGGAAGTTGCAAAGAGGCTCTCGGAGATTGATGGTGTTATTGCCATAAAGGAAGCAAGCGGCAATTTAAAACAAATTTCCGAGATCATTAGGATTACGGCCGATGATTTCATTTTACTTTCTGGAGATGACTTTCTGACACTCCCCATTCTGTGTTTGGGAGGAAAAGGAGTTATAAGTGTAGCAGCAAATGTCGCTCCTCATTTGATGAAGGAGATGTATGAAAGGTTCGTTACAGGAGATATCGAGGGAGCTAAAGAGGTCCATCATAAGCTCACTCCACTATTCGATGTCCTCTTCATAGACACGAATCCGATTCCAGTTAAGAAGGCTTTAGAGTTAATGGGCCTTGCAGCCGGGAAGCCTAGGCTACCTCTGGTCGAATTAAGCGAAGCTAAGACCGAGAAGTTAAGATCGGTTTTGCAATCCCTTGAGCTTTTATAACAATATAACCATAACGATACCATGATCTCCGTCGCAATTGCCGGAGCTGCCGGAAGAATGGGCAGATTGCTCGTTAAAAACGTGGTAGAAGATGAAGAGTTAATACTAAAGCAAGCTTTTGATGTAACCAAAGTTGGAGAGGATGCAGGAGAGGTTGCTGGAGTAGGGAAAACCGGTGTTACGATTTCAGATAACATAAACGAGCTAAATTCGGATGTTTTGATTGATTTTACTATCGCAGAGGCTGCCGTCAAGAACATCAAAGTTGCCTCCGAGAAAGGAGTCAAACTTGTGGTAGGCACAACAGGCTTTTCAGACGAGCAGTGGAAGGAGATAGAGGCAGCCATAAAGGTTCCAGCTGTTATCTCCCCAAATTTCAGCATTGGCGTGAATCTCTTCTGGAAAACCCTGGAGTTCGTAACGCCCTATCTGCTCAACTATGATGTAGAGATTCTCGAAATACACCACCGCTTTAAGAGAGATGCCCCCAGCGGTACTGCTATAAAGGCTGCCAACGTTATAAAAAAGATATTTGAGGAGAAAGGGATAAAAAAGGAGCTTAGATTTGAGAGAAGCGGTGTATGCCCGAGGGGAGAAGAGATTGGAGTATTCGGTATCAGGGGTGGAGATGTGGTTGGGGAGCACACCGTTTTCTTCCTGGGGGACGGAGAGAGATTGGAGATAACTCATAGGGCTGGGAGCAGGCAGGCATTCGCTTCGGGAGCTATAAAAGCGGTAAAATGGATAGCAGACGTTGATGAACCGGGAATATACACAATGGATGATGTCCTTGGATTTAGGTAGTTGAAGTTCTCTGTTATCTCTGTTATCTGTCACAAACCCAAACAGAAAACTTCAAGTAGGCATTGGATTTAATCTCGAGAAATGAACGTCGATGAGAGGAGGAAACACCTCAAAGCAATAATAGATTCTTTTGATGTCATGAAAAGGCTGCTAAAGGAGAAGGCGGTGTGTGGGGATAACAGAATCGTTGTTTTTGATCCTCCTTTCACCCTCCACATCTTGAAAAACCAGATGTGCATGCATCTCTTCCACGAAGAGGAAGAGATTGGGTTTTTGTCACTGCATAGAAACGAGTTCTGCGATGCTGAGGCTGAGGCGATAATGGACTCTTGGCTTCAGGCACTGACTTCATTTGGATTTCGGAGGTACAGAATTAAAAGAAAAAGTTAATCAGCTAGGCTAATCAACCAGTTTATTAAACGGTCTATTAAACTAGTTAACCTTTAGTCACCTTCTTTTGTACAGTAGAAAAGCTAGAATTGCTACCACACCAACAATCAGAAATATTATCACCAGCTGATCGGGTGGGGCTGCCTTTAGTGCAGGTGTTGGCATCGGCGTTGGCATGGGTGTTGGCGTGGGTGCAGGAGTTGGGATTGCTGACGGTGTTTCTTTGATAGCTGGTGCAGGGGTTTCAAAAGGAGTGGGTACTTTTAGCGGGCGAGGAGCTTTTTCAGCACCATAAATCGGGGCTTTTGTTAGCAGTCTGTAGGCAGACAGAATGAACGATGAAATTGCTGCAAAGAGAAGGCCTACCAATAGAGCGGCATCTCTCGTTATGAGCTTTCTACCCTTTTCGGTGAGTTCGTAATAGACCCATTTTCTACCGTTTTCAACTCTTTTCACCATACCAGTTTCACAGAGCTTTTCAAGATGATATGCAAGCGTGGGTTTGGAGTAACCGGTTATCTTGGCTAACTCAGAAATCGTGTATGGTCTAGACTTGAGCTGAGAGAGGATTCTACTCCGTGATGTTGTAAAAATATCTCTTAAGCTTCGAATCACAGAGTAAGCTGCTTTCTGATTAAAATAACGTTTTTGGTTATGGTAGAAAAAATAAAAATTTCTTATTAAAAAAATTAATTTACCTCAGAAACTCTCACAGCTTATGGGCTTCTACGAAAGAACAACGAAAGGCTTCATAAACATCGACCCCCTTCAAACTGGAGGAAAACTTAGCGAAGAGGCTAAAAAAGCCTTAACTGAGTGGGGAGATGGCTATAGCGTTTGTGATTTTTGTCCGGGTACTCTCGACAAAATCAAAACGCCTCCAATATACAACTTTATTTACGAGGAGCTTCCGGATTTTCTTGGATGTGATGTTGCTAGGGTGACAAATGGAGCCAGAGAAGGGAAATTCGCAATCATGCATGCATTCTCAACCTCTTTTGAGTGTGAGAGGAAAATCGTGGTAATGGATTCCAACGCCCACTATTCAAGCTACGTCGCAGCGGAAAGGGCCGGATTGGGGGTTTTCTTCGTTCCCAACTCCGGATATCCTGAATTTAAAATTGATCCAGAGGCGTATTCAATGGCCCTAGATGAAAAAGACGTGGTACTTGCTCTGATAACTTATCCCGATGGAAACTACGGAAACTTGCCGGATGCCAGAAAAATAGCGAAAATCTGCAGAAAAAAGGGTGTTCCGCTGATCGTTAACGCAGCCTATGCGGTGGGAAGAATGCCTGTCAAGCTTGAAGAGCTTAAGGCGGACTTCATAGTTGGAAGCGGCCACAAATCGATGGCCTCAGCAGGGCCGGTAGGAGTTCTCGGGATGAAAGAGGAATTTGCAGATTTAATTCTCAGGAAGTCTGAGAAATTTCCGGCTAAAGAGGTCGAGATGCTTGGCTGTACGGCCCGGGGAGTTACGATCATGACACTTATGGCCTCATTCCCCTACGTCAAAGAAAGGGTAAAAAGATGGGAATACGAAGTCGAAAAGGCAAGAAAATTTGCTGAAATGATGGAAGAACTAGGAATGAAACTGCTCGGTGAAAAGCCACACAACCACGATCTCATGTTTTTCGAGGCAGAAAACCTTTATGAAATATCAAAGAAGGCTAAAGGCGGGAGATTCTTCCTTTACCGTGAGCTTAAGAAAAGGAGAATTCATGGAATCAAGGCAGGACTGACCAGACATTTCAAGTTATCCACCTATGGTGTTGGAGAGGATGACCTTGAATATATCATAAGCTCTTTTAAGGAAATAATCTCCAAATACAAGCAGAATCCAAAATGAAGAGTCAAAAAACCAAAAACCAAAATTGAACTGGGATTTCAAAACCCCTTTACCCTTTTATCTTCCCTTTCAATTATGTCCGTATGCTTAAAAGATTCACAGCTTACGCCAACATAAGCGAGGTGACTAGCTACGCTTACTGCCCAAGGCTCTGCTACTTTCGTCAGAGATTCGGTGAAGGGCTGGGAGTTTTGAGCGCCGCCAAAGAGATCTATCTGAGTCTGAGGAAAGGATTAGATATAGAATGGGCGAAAAACAGATTCCTAAGCCTTGGAGGAGACGAGGAGGTTTTTGAGAGGGCACATGCAGAATTTAATTTCCTTAAGATTCCAAAACTCAAACCAATTGAGTGGGAGGTTAGCTTGCTTTCAAGAAAATACCGCCTTAAGGGTGTTGTTGATGAGATCGTTTACGATTCGGGAATTAGGCCCCTTGCTATCTCACTTAAAGCTCCAAAAGAGGGAGTTTGGTTCAAGGACGCGATAAAAGTAGCATCTCAGCTCATTCTTCTTAATGAGAGTAATTTTGCTGAAGAGAAGATCAAAAATGGTTTTGTCTACCACTGCTTCGATGGAGTTTTAAGAGAAGTAGAAGTTGACAGAAAACTGAGATTTCACGTGATGAAGCTAGTTGAAAGAGTTTTGAGGTTAAAAAGAGGATTTGTCCCCGAAAGAATCGAGGGAAAAAAGTGTTCAAATTGCACATACCTAGAGAATTGCAGAGCTACGAGCAGCACCTTTGCTTCGAAATTTTTATGATTTTAATTAAAACAAAAGTAAAATAGCCTAACTCGCTAACTCATTTTAACTCATCGAAGGCCTTCTTTTGCTTGTACTTGGATATTGCTATTGCAGCTGCTCCACCACCGCCGATGAGAACTGCGATTACAGCACCAATAAGCACGAGTCTATCCCTCTGCTCGAAGAAGAATGGCTCGGGAGTAGGAGTTGGTGTGGGGGTTGGTGTGGGGGTGGGAGTTGGAGTTTCCTTCGCCTCGTCAATCTTCTTTCTGAGCTCAGCTATCAGCGAGTTTGCCTGCATGGTAAGGCTTGCGGTCTCATTTATGATGTTGTTTGATCTTTTTATGACATCATCAAACTTGTTCTTCTCAAGGTAATCAGCGGTTTTATCGTTTTTATCAATTAATGTTGTGTACTTGCTTTTGAGAGTTATGAGCTGGAATTCGTAGCTCGAAGTTGGTATTCCTTCATTCTTGGCCTCCTGAATCGTGTAGTCGAATTGTACTAAAGTAACTGAGAGCTTTTCAAGTTCTTCCCCAGCTTTTTCATAAATAAAGTTCGCCTTAGCTTTTGATAGCTCGAAAGCAGCTTTATCAAGCAATTCTTCAACATTCTTCAACTTCTCGTCTGAATCTATGTACTTTCCATCTTTGTAGTAATTCTCCGCAAGGGTTATGTTATCCCTTGCCTTTTCCAAATAGTCTTTTGCATCAACCGTTACAGCACCCTCTTCCTCGAGCATAGTTGCGTTATCGCTTAAACTCTGGTATCTCTTCTTAACCTCATCAAGATCCTTTGTGAATTGGTTGAGATTCAAGACGCGGATTTCAATGGATGGTAAGACGTTGTCGTCTGCATCAGAGACCTCAATCCAAAGTGCTTTCACGGTTTCAAGCCGTTTTTCGACAGAGGGGACTGTCCCTTTCACCTCAACCTCTATCTCATCAACCCCTCCCTGCGATCCCGTATCGCCTATGTGGAAGGACATCTTTATTGTCCCATCAAGGAGTTCACAAGAGTCCTCAGGATTCTGGCATCTGCCATTCAGATACTGATGCTGGATTGACGCTCCAGTTGTTAGAAAAACGGTTGCTCTGAGTGTTACTCCATCGAGAGACGAATAAACGTAGTAATATCTGTCGTCCAGTTTCACCTTCTTATCATCATCTGCTGGAACAACGTAATAAAGAAACTCCAGTCTTTCCCCCGGGTTGTAGTATTCCTTCCCAACACCCTGTGGGTTTGGAGGGCCGAAATCCGATGCATTCAGGTGTTCTGCTGCCAAGGCAGTCGGAATAAGCGGAAACAACGATACGAGAAGCAAAATAATCAGGCAAATGAGTCCGAGCCTTGCAGCCTTCATGCTACCCTCCCTAGAAAAGGGGTTCTATGTCTTCATCAAACAAGGCAAGGGTCTTCTCAAGTCTGCTTTTTTCCGCTCCTTCAACCTCTTCCTTAGCTTCTGCAGCAAGTCTTTGAAGTTGCTTAACTCTCGGAATATCAGTTACATTTGCCAGCACAACCAAAGCTGCCACGTATTTAGTTCTTCTCGTCGGATAGTCGCCTGCTCTAACCTCCACTCCTGAGATCTGCTCTTCGAGCCATAGCTTCGCCTTCTCTATCCCTTTCCTGTCAAGATGCTCTGGTGGGCCAGCTACAAGCACCAAAGCTTTCTCAGCACTTCGAATATTGCACGGAACAGATAATCTGCCAAGGGCCGCTCTTCTAACGAGAGAGGCGATCTTCATCGACTTATCCTCATCATAGGTTCCTTTGTTCTCTTTCTTGAATATGCTCTTTAAGCTGAACTTCCTCTTCCTTTCCTGCGTTTCCGCCATTGACGTTGCGTAACCGATGGAGGAGATTCCCCCTCCCTTAAACGTGTTGATAACTTCCGAGCTGTCTACAACCATCTCTCCAACCATTCCCTCTTCTATCGGCTCTCCAGCCCTTGCAAGAATCGCAAGCCTTCTTACGATCTCCTCATTTATCTTCGCGAATGATTCCTTTAAACTCGTTCCTTCAAACTTCCAAGCCCCGTTGTCGATTAGGATGAGATTATCAACATACTTCAAAAGGGTGATTACACTCCTCGCAGCATTTAAGGAGTAAAGCTTCCCTTCTTCAGGGGCTGGGAGGATTCCTACAGCGTAAACGGGCTCAGAATACATTTCGCTAAGATATCTCGCCAAAACCGGGCTTCCACCGCTACCCGTTCCACCTCCGAGCCCGGTGATGATCAGAAAAGCATCAATATCATGGGTTCCTTTCTCATCTATCGCATTCAATATCGTTTCGATCTCATCCTGAGCAATTTTCGCACCCATCTTGTTGTCGGTGCCTACTCCGTGCCCTTTGACAACAGTCTGACCGATGAGGACCCTGTCCTTCATGGGTATATGATTAAGACCCATCAAGTCCGTTCTAGCGGTGTTCACAGCAAGAGTATGGAGTTTTATTCCCGCTCCTCTCTTTTTCTCGTTCTCGACAAATAAATCGAGGATCTTGCCTCCTGCCTGACCGAAACCAATTGCAAAGAATCTCATTTTTTCCACCTTTTCTTTGTTGTTATCCGATTTACAATTTAAGGCTTTCTGTTAATGATAATGATGTATTTATAATCCAGCCTGAACTTAAAGTTTTTGGAAGTTTTTCTTGAAAATTTGAAAATTATTTTCTTTCATGCAAGAAAGACGTTGAATTAGGCCAATTTCCTGTTGACTTCTGACTCCAAAATGAGGGATTCTGTCGTCACCTAAATTCGTCAATTTCATAATCTTTCCAATCTCTAATGCCGATCAGAATCTCAAATTCCTGAGGTGAAAGGATCGGCTTTCCAAACCTTTCCGGATCGTCATAGGTTATTCTGGGGCAGGCTGTATTTACGTAAACTCCAAAGGGAAAGTTTTCGAGAGCTTCGGGATTTATGTCGTTGAAGTAAATGATCGTTGCCTTTATACCGTTTTTCTCTGCCTGATTTCTTAGTTTTCTGGCGATCGCCAGTCTTTTCTGCCCAGGTTTGGATGACACGATTATGCCCACACCTTTCTCAGCCACCTCCATCGCTTTGGATATTCTAAGGAATCTTTTCCTTATAAAATCATCAACGAATTCCTTCCCGAAGGTCCTGAACTCATTGCTCAAGGGATTCCAGAAGTAAACCTTCTTTCTCGTATAGATTGCTGCTCCCCTTGCATGGAAATCGCCATCTCCAACGAAGAGGATAGCCCTTGCTTTCGACCTTACAACAGAATAGTTACAGCCAAGCACTTGTCCCGGAACTCTAACCCTTCCCCTTGGCTTCCCCAAATACACTTTTAAGCCTTTATCCTCGAGAAATTTTTTCAGCTCAGAAAATTTCCACGCGTAGTGGGCTGTACCGGCCAAACTAATTTCTCTTTCTTCTATTCTTTCGAGATGATTTGAAATTAATTCGATGCTGAAATCGTAGTAATAGGGAGCAAAAATTACCTTTTTCAAAGATCTAATGGGGAGGTGTGCAAAATGCACCAAGACGTCAACTTCTTCTGCCAGCATCAAATCTACATCGCATGCTCCGTAGGCGGCGGAAGCTGAAATGATTGTTTCAAAACCAAGCTTTTCAAACCTTTCAGCGATTTCTTTAGTGAAGAACTTCAAGCCATCGGGAAGCTGAATGCCGATAACCTTGGCCTTTCTCCTTTCGAGCTCATCGAATATTTCCTGGAAATTGATTTTCTCAAGCAATTTTTCAGAATTCTGCATAAATTTGAAAAATAAAGAATCAGAGTTTTCTCAGTTTATCAAGCATTATCTTCCTTTCAACCCTGTAAATTGTTTCGCGTACCGCCTTAACAGCATCTTGGTTTGCAGAAACGCTGTCTATTCCCAGCTCCACCAGCTTCTCAACAACATGTGGATAGCTTCCAGCCTGTCCGCAGATCGAAGTCTTAACGCCATTCTCCTTGCAAACCTTTATGACCATTTCTATGAGCTTTAGCACTGCCGGATGGGTTTCATCAAAGAGGTACGCTACGTTCTCGTTGTTTCTGTCAACGGCAAGCGTGTACTGCGTTAGATCGTTCGTGCCGAAGGAAATGAAATCTATGCCCTCCTTCACCAGATCTTCGATTATCAAAGCCGATGCTGGAGTTTCGACCATGATTCCGAACTCTATCTTATTCAGGGGCAAACCTTCCTCGATAAGAATTCGCTTAGCTCTTCTAACTTCCTCAACATTCGAAACCAAGGGCAGCATTATCCCGACATTTGTCAGGCCTTCATCAACAAGCTTCTTTATCGCCCTGAATTCAGCTCTCAAATGCTCCTCCTCGAAAAGGTCCCTTCTTATCCCTCTAAAGCCAAGCATCGGATTTGCCTCAATTGGCTCATCCTCTCCCCCTTCCATCGCTCTGAACTCATCCGTCGGGGCGTCGAGGGTTCTTATCCATACAGGTTTCGGATAAAAGGCTTCGAGGACTTTCTTCATCCCCTGATACAAAGCATCGACGTAAACATCCATCTGTCCCTCGCGAATGTACTTCATCGGATGCTTTTCCAAGCCAAGAACCATGTGCTCGATTCTGAAAAGGCCTACTCCATCAGCCCCAGTTGCAGCAGCCCTCTCAGCAGCTTCAGGAATAGAAACGTTCACCTTGACTTCAGTTGCAGTTATAAGTGGTGCCGATGCTGCGACCTCAATTCTCTCCTCTTTCTTGACCTCTTTAACCGCTCCAGCGTAAACAACGCCTTTCTCCCCATCTACCGTAACCGTCATTCCATCTTTAAGAATTTGCGTTGCTTTTTTGGTTCCAACCACTGCAGGAACACCCAATTCCCTCGAAACTATCGCCGCATGGCAGGTCATTCCACCCTCATCTGTTACGATTGCTGCTGCTCTCCTCATCGCCGGAACCATGTCCGGAGTTGTCATTGTTGTTACGAGAATGTCTCCCTCCTTAACCTTGGATATTTCCTTCTCGCCCTTAATCACCTTAACTTCTCCCGTTCCTATGCCGGGAGATGCTCCCAAACCCCTAACAAGGATTTCAGCTTCAGCAGCTTCCTCTTCCGCCACCTCAACGCCTCCTTCTTTCTTCTTTATTGTTGTTACGGGCCTGGATTGTACGATGTAGATTTTTCCATTCTCTATGGCCCATTCTACATCCTGAGGATTTCCGTAGTGGGATTCGATAATCTCGCCGATCTCAACAAGTCTAATAACCTCTTCATCACTAAGAACTCTCTCCTTTGATTTCTTTTCATCCAATTCGATTTCAACCGTTTTGCCATTCTTTTTCGTAATCATCATCGACTTTTCGCCTACCTTAACATCCACAATCTTTCTTTTCTTGCGATCAAAGATGTACGTGTCTGGAGTGACTCTACCGCTAACGATTGCCTCTCCCAAACCGAAAACAGCTTCGACAATTGTGAGGGGTTCTCCAGTGACAGGATGAGACGTGAACATCACGCCACTCTTCTCGCTGTTTACCATTTTCTGCACAACAACAGCGATGCTTACATCCTCATGCCTGAAGCCTTTCTGAACCCTATAATAGATTGCTCTGGGCGTGTAAAGACTGCTCCAGCATTTTCTTACATAGCGTATAAGATTTCTACCATCAACATTCAGAAATGTATCCTGCTGCCCAGCAAAGCTCGCATCCGGCAGATCTTCTGCTGTTGCTGAGCTTCTAACAGCCACATAAACCTTGGATCCTTCCATCCTAACTAGCTGCTCGTATGCTTTTTTGATTTCCATTTTAATGTCTTCTGGCACCGGAGTTGATTCGACCAGCTTCCTGATTCTTTGCGATACCTTTGAGAGGGTTTCAGTATCCTCAACGTCAAGATTTTCAAGCTCCTTTTCAATTTTCTCCTTTATTCCAGTCTTCTCAATAAAATCGCGATAGGTTTTGCTGTCGATAACAAATCCATTGGGGACGGGGATTTCGTTCCTGAAAAGCTCTCCAAGATTTGCGCCCTTCCCTCCGACCAAAGGGATGTCTTGCTTACCAATCTCGTTGAACCATAGCACACCCATCGTCTCACCTTGTGCTTTGGTTACCTTGAGATAATAAAAGACTTTTTATGGTAAGGTTAGTTTTTGGGTTGTCTTGGGTTGTCTTAGTTGTCTCGAGTGTTACTGTTTGTGTCTTTTTTGTCTGTTTGTTTGTTAACTTTTTACCTCTACTCTTAATACCACTTAATACCACTTTATTAATACCAAGTCCTGCTTTCCCGAGTAAATCGATGAAAGGGTAGAAGATTAGGGTAAAGTCAAAGTAGAAAAAAAACTTTATAGTTAAAAAGGTAATATCGTTCATGGATCCTGTAGAGGCCAGAAAATGGCTTCTTCTCTTCATAATTCTAGGCGGGTTGGGAACTGGTTTGATGGTGAATGCTCCAGCAATCTTCCTCGGCTACGGTTTTGCATATCTTACAATGCTTCTAGCTGCTTGGATTTTCAAACCGAGAGATGCTTTCATTGCTGTCCTAGGAGCAACTCTGGTAGCACTTCCCTTCTTAATTCTCCCTAAATCGGCTTTCGTGGAGGTTGCAGTGCTGAACGTTCTTGTAAGACCCATCGTCACCTATCCGGCCTCGTTGATAAGATGGCGGAAGGGACTGATCGTTTCGACTCTCAGCCTAACGGCTTTGGAGGAATTACTTGCCTTAACCATTGCGATCCTTTACTACGGCGACGATGGCATCCATACGGGGTTGGCAATCTTCGGAATTTTCCTAACTCCCTTTGCATACGTTATTTACGCTTCTTTAGAGAAAGAAGGGATCGAGAGACCAATGGGTGTTTTTGGTGGCCTAATTGCAAGCTTCGCCTTCTACTTCTCACTCTTTGCTTTTCCTGCCATGCTTACGACGATTCTTTCCATTATGGGTTTGCTGCTGTTCCTTTACTGGCTTTCAAGGGCAAAGTCAGCTGCATTAGCGGCAGTAGGAATCGTTATCGTTGTATTCGGGCTTCTCTTAGGGGGAAGCTCTCTCCAAGCAAATTTCAAAACCGGATTGTATCCTTTTGAGCCGAAAAGCTGGAGCGACGCCAGATGGATGCAGGAAAATTCCAGCTGCATTCAGAGGCCTGATGTTTTCGAGGGAACTCATACCCCTTCAAGACTCAGAATAGCCTCCACCTGCGTTGAAACCGTTGGAGTTGTTAGAATTCCCCCTTTCATCGCCGGAGACGGAGACTACTGCTTTGACATCCTGCCTGAGAACAAGGAATTGCTGGGAGTGGGAAACTACGTGCTAAGAAAGGGTGGTTTGCACATCGAGGTTGTTCCTGCTGATCAAGAGAGGGTGCTGGGGAAAATAGGAGGGGTTTGCCCAGGAGATGTTGTAAGGGTGAAAGGCGTGTGGGTTGTCGATACCGATCATGGGATGTGGGCAGAGATCCATCCGGCCGAAAAGATTGAGATCATAAAAGGCAGCAAAGAAAGGTGGCCTGATTGTGTGATGGGAAAGACGTTTGAAGAGTGATTTCTGGTATTTTTAGTTTTTGGTTTACTCCGTTTTGTCCTTTTTTGACGAAATATCATTTGTTGCATTAAAAATACCTCCGTACTCTCCTCACCGGATGGTTTTCCCTCCAAAACCCCCTCTAACTCCTATCTAACCTCTACCTTAATCCCCGCTTTAACCTCTAATCCCGAATCCACTGTCCAAACCATAGCTTCACCTCTCCTCACTTTCTCTATCTCCTTCACTCAAGCAAATTCACATTCCAAAGGTTGCTTTCAAAATCCAAATTTGCTAGGAGGCAAAAATTTTTAATCCTCGCTGCTCAAGCGGCGGTGATGAAGGTTCTCGTCTCAGATCCAATCCCGGATGAAGCAGTTTTGATGATGAAGAACGCCGGAATATGGGTAGATGTGATGACTAATCTCTCTCAGGATGAGCTTATCAAAATAATCCCCGAATACGACGGCTTGATCGTCAGGAGTGGTACCAAGGTCACCAAAGAGGTAATTGAGGCTGCTAAGAAGCTAAAGATTATAGGCAGAGCGGGAGTTGGTGTGGATAACATCGATGTCGAGGCTGCGACCCAAAAAGGAATCGTGGTTGCAAACGCTCCCGGAGGAAATTCCGTTTCTACAGCTGAGCTTTCTCTTGCGATGATCTTTGCGGTTGCGAGAAAGATTCCGCAGGCTGTCCAGAGCGTTAAAACCGGTAAATGGGAGAGGAAAAAATTTTTAGGAACAGAGCTTAGAGGCAAAACTCTCGGCGTCGTTGGTTTAGGTAGGGTTGGATTCGAGGTTGCAAAGCGTGCAAGGGCTTTGGAAATGAGTGTCCTGGCTTATGATCCATACATTGGAGAAGATAAAGCTAAAGAAATCGGCGTCGAGCTGGTGGAGCTCGATGAGCTCATAAGAAGATCTGACTTCATAACCATCCACGTTCCAAAAACTAAGGAAACGGAGGGCATGTTCTCAAAAAGGGAATTCGAGATGATGAAGGATGGAGCATACATAATAAACTGCGCCAGAGGAGGAATTGTTGATGAGAAGGCTCTTTACGAGGCTTTAAAAGATGGGAAGATTGCTGGAGCAGCTTTGGATGTTTACGAGACCGAACCTCCTTCTCCCGAAAATCCCCTTTTAAAGCTGGACAACGTCGTTACAACCCCACACATAGGGGCCTCAACTAAAGAGGCTCAGATAAGCGTAGGTCTTACAATAGCAGAAGAGATCCTTAACGTTTACAAAGGGCTGCCCGTAAGGAATGCGGTTAACCTCCCAAGCTTGGATCCAACAGTCTATCAGAAGATCTTTCCATTCATGCTTCTCGCCGAGAAAATTGGCAAGATCGCATCTGCCAGACTCAACAACATCGTAAGGGCTGTTAGGATCACTTATAAAGGAAAAATCGCTGCTCTCGATACTGCTTACATTACAAGATCGCTGCTGATGGGTTTGCTGCGAGACATCCTTGGATCCAACATAAACTTAGTTTCATGCATGCCCATAGCAAAGGAGAGAGGGATTCGTGTTGAAGAGAGCAAAAGCGAAACGTCAGACTACTATGACAGCATATTAGAGGTTTTTGTGGAGAGCGACGACAGCTCGATCACGATTGAGGGCACCTGTTTCGGCAAAGAGGATTTCCGAGTGATCAAGATAGACAAATATAAGGTCGATTTCGTGCCGAAAGGAAACTACATAATCTCCCTCCACGAAGATAAGCCGGGAGTCATAGGCAGGGTTGGGACGCTTTTCGGGAACAACAACATCAACATTGCTGGAATGATCGTCGGCAGACATGGGGGACCGGGAGGTGTTCAGCTCATGCTTTTGCTGGTTGATGACGTTCCACCAAAGGATGTGCTGGATGAGATGACGACACTCGACGGAATAATCGATGCAACTTACATCGAGCTTTGATAGATTTTAGAGTTTAATATTTATTTTGATTTGTGACGTTTTCGGTACTTTCCGCTTCCCCTGTTTCTAGTTTCCTCTTTTCTTCCTGTTTTCTTTTTTCTTTTGTTTCATTCATTTCCCTTCTAAAGCCCCACAACACCACAACACTAAGACACTTACAACACTATTCCTTTCCACTAGCAGACTTAATTTTTATAATGAAAACAGTTCCGTCTGGCTTGTTATCCGCTACCTCAATGCTCCCACCATATTTTTCAATCACCTTTCTAACGATATGGAGCCCAAGCCCCGTGTTTCCAGTTTCCCCGAATTTGAACCCTTCCTCAAAAATATAATCTTTTATCTCATCGGGGATTCCCTTCCCAAAGTCCGCAAACCTTATCTCGCATTCCTCTCCTTTTCTCTCAATTGCTACTTCGATTTTCTCGCTTCTTCCATGTATTATCGCGTTGGTAACGAGGTTGTCGATTACCGAAGCGAACGCATCGTCTGCCTCAATTTCACAATCTCCCTTTATGCTAAACTCAACACCGTAATTGCTTACCACTTCTTCAACCACCTTCCTTACGCTAATCCTTTTCCTTTCTCCTGCTGAAGTGCATCTCTCGAATTCCCGCATCCTGTTTATGAGATTCTCACATCTCTCTACAGCTCTGAAGATCGATTCAAGGTATTCTTTTGCTTCATCGCTAATTTTGGCCTTATCTTTAAGCAATTCAGCAGAACCCCAGATTATCGAGAGGTTGTTAACCATGTCGTGTCTCATGATCCGATTTATCAGCCTTAGTGTCTCGTTCGTATATTTAAGCTCGTACGACCTCTTAACCTCCTCCAACATCTCGTTAATCCTCTCAGCAAGTTCCGAAAGTTCATCTCCCCCTTCAATCCTAACCTTTTCATCAAAATTCCCAGTTTCTTTTATCCGAATTACAGAAGACGTTAGCTTTGAGATTCTAGAGAGGACGCTTCGATCAAGGATTAGAATGAAAGCAGTGATCAACACAAGTCCGATAGAAAGAAGCGAGATTAGAACACTCCTCAAAATTTGTGTTCCTCCAGCATAAATTTCCCTTTCTATTCCGACTTCCAGATGGTATTTTGAAGATTCTGAGTTGTCCAGCCCTTTGAGCGGTATCAAACCGACAATATAGCTACTATTAACCAATCTCAACTCCAGGCCGTTAACTTTTCCTTCCTTTAATGCCACACTTTTGCCGGTTAGCTTGGCTATCTTCCCAAGCAACTTCTCGAGCTTCTCACCTATAATTAGCGTTTTGTTGTCACAGGAGTGCGCAGCGATTAGGATTGGTTCATCCAAATAAACTATCCCGGATCCACCATCCAAGTTTTTAATGTGATTGGTGTTAATGTAATCGGTGGGAAATTTTGCGTAATTGGAATATACCACCTCACCATGGCCCACAACCACCACGAGATCCTCATCGATTTTATCCGGTTTTATGCCGGAAGATGCATAAATTTTACATCTTTCTTCAAGCTTGGATAGTTCTTCATCAACCAATCTAGAGACTTCTACAGTATCTTTTAAAGCCTCATTCTCCTCTAAACCCTGAAAAAAGGCTGAAATGACATTATAGTTGAGAATTGAGATCCAAACAATCATAAACAAAAGTAGAGAAGTCGCAGTGATTATCGTTCTCTTTCTCAGAGACATAATCTTCGATATGTGCAAAACACTAAAATTTTACTGTTTTATATCACGATTAATAATCCCCACCCCCTTCATTTCCTTTGGAGGTTAGGAAAATAGCTGGTAGAATACTCCAGAAAGTAACGGAACGCTTAGATTGTCGTTTACATAGAAATTTCTGACCTTTATAGGTTTAGACTCCATAAAAGCTCCAACAAAGCAGGCTAAGGCCAATACCCTAAGCTCGAGATCGAATTCCATTCCGATTTCTAGAGTTGAGATGATTGTGATAAAAAGAAAGGAAGATAGAAACATGGAGATGAATGGTGCGTTTCTCCACCGATTTCTAGGTTTGTTTTTCAGATACGTTTTTACCAAACCGGATACTCCGTCCCCAACACATCCGGTTAGAACCCCAACTACAGCCGCTTCAGCTGAAAAGAAGGCCGTAAGCAGCAGTGCAGCGATACCAAAATAAACATATGCTCCTATTCCTCTAATTTCATATGGGTTTAAAATCCATTCCGGCAAAATTCTGTACTTTCTCCTTAAAATCTCGATTAGTATAGATAATAACACTAAAACCGCTACGATCCCAAGAGTAACCGTTTTCCCTGCATAAGAATACAGCGGAAAGTATAAAACACCCAAAAAATGTATCGCTTTTCTCAGAATTTCCTCTTTCATCCCCATTCAAATACAAGTCATTCTAATCCTATTTTAATCCTATTTCGCTTTCTGCCAACCATTACCAACCATCTCTTATTCTCCCCCCAACCACATTCAACCCCAACCCCAAAACATTAAATTAGCAGCTCGATGATGTTTTCCCAATGAAATGCAGATGTGGAGAACGAGCATCATTCTGGTTAAAACCCTATAGAATCGCTTTATGTGAGGATTGTTATCCACAGTTTTACGTTAATTTGGTAAAGAAAAGCATAAAGAGATTTAATATTCTTAAAAAATCTGAGAAAATCCTAGCCTGTGTTTCTGGTGGTAAGGACAGTATTTCAATGGTTTACGCACTAAAAGAATTAGGGTATGATTTAAAAGCATTCTTTATCGATTTAGGTGTTAAGAAGTACTCCAAAAAAGCTAAGAGTGTGTTCGAGGAGATTTCAGGACTTCTCAACCTCGATTCAGAGGTTGTTAGCCTTGAAGACTACGGATTGCGAATTGACGATTTAACGCTAAAGAAGATATGCTCTGCCTGTGGGACCTCTAAGCGACATCTCATTAACAGATTTGCCCGAGAGAATGGGTTTGACGTGATTGCGACAGGCCATACTTGCGATGATATTGTTGTCTTTTTCTTTAAAAATATGCTCAGCGGTAATCTTGAGTACATACCAAAACTGAAACCAAGATTAGAGGGTTTTGATGGTTTGATAACGAGAACAAAGCCTATTTTCGAGAGAACAGAGAAGGAAAATCAAATTCTAGTAGAGATCCTGAACTTTCCGTATCTGAAAGAATCTTGCCCTCATAAGCCAGATGATAAGTGGAAAGAGTTTATTCAAAAAATGGAAGATGAAAAGCCAGGCTTTGAACAGACTTTTTTAAGGGGTTTACTAAAGCTCATAGACAGATTAAACTCAAAAATAGAGGTGGATTCAAGCTCTCTCAAAAGATGCCGCTTGTGCGGGGAGATTTCGAACAAAGAAATTTGCTACTTTTGCAGGTTGGTTGAGAAATACGGGAAAATCTCAAATTCAAAAGTTTTGAGGAAAGAGTAGAATATAGCAGTGGTTGTAGTGTAGGGTGTGGTGTAGGGTTACGAGGCAGAGTTACGCAGATTACGCAGTAAAGTGATTATAAAGCACAATACCTCAGCTTGATAACATCAACTAGCTAATCAACTAATTTTGTTTTTGAATTTGTGAAAACTGGAAATTTTAACGAAAAGGATAGAAAAACGAAGAGAATAATATGAGTTTTTTGTCAAACCTCCCTGCGAAACTCTCCGTTAAACTTTTCTCCAGACTCTCCGTCCTATATATGCTACATTCACCTTTGTTTATTCAATGGGTTCAAATAAAGCGTTAAAGTGTCTCAGAACTGGAGGTTCAAAAGTCATCCTCAAACCTTTGATCTCATGACGATTTCTGTAGAGCTCTCCTATTGAATTTGCGATATAAAAGATATGATCTAATGTGTAGACCCGTCTCGGAATTGCAAGTCTAATGAGATCCAGCTTAGGCCAGATCCACTCCCCGTCCTTCTTCTCAGCAAACATTAAGCTACCGATTTCCACAGTTCTGATTGCTGAATACTCATATATCGCACAGGCAGTTGCATGAGATGGCCATTGTTCCCGCGGAAGATGGGATGCAAAGCTTAAACCATCCAGATAGATTCCATGTCCGCCAAAAGGTTTTAGTAAAGGTACTCCTTGCTTTTCAAGCAATTTTCCAAGAAAGGCAACTTGTTCTATTCTTGAACGTAAATAGTGCTCGTTTAAAACTTCCCTTAACCCTTGGGCAAGAGCTTCTAAGTCTCTGCCTGCCAAACCTCCGTAGGTGGGAAAACCTTCCGTAACAACCATGAGTTGCCTTATTTTCCAGTAAAGTTCCTTGTCATTCAAAGCGATAAAACCACCAATGTTCACCAAACCATCTTTCTTCCCACTCACCAAAACTCCATCTGCGAGGGAGAACATCTCCCTAGCTATCTCTTTTAGATCTCTATCTCCGTAACCTCTCTCTCTATTTTTTATAAAGTAAACATTTTCAGCAAACCTAGCAGCATCCAGAAAGAATGGTATGTTATTCTCTCGAGCAATCTCAGAAATTTGGCGAATGTTCTCCATGCTTACTGGCTGACCCCCTCCCGAGTTGTTGGTAACAGTGAGAACTATAATTTTAACTTTTCCTTCATTCTCGGAAACGAAGCTTTCAAGCTTTTCAATATCGATGTTTCCTTTAAAGGGTAATTCTCTTTTGAGATCGTAAGCCTCCTCTACAACCAAATCAACTGCTTTTGCCCCCCTCACCTCAACATTCGCTCTAGTCGTATCGAAAAACTGATTGCTCACCGCAAAATCCCCTTTTTTCAAGTCTAGGGCATTGAATGTGAGATATTCCGCTGCTCTTCCTTGGTGGGTTGGTATTACGTATTCATAGCCCATTACCTCATGAATTACCTCTTTCAACCTGAAAAAGCTTCTTGCAGAAGCGTAAGCTTCATCCCCTCGCATAAGTGCGCTCCATTGCTGATCGCTCATCGCAGAGGTGCCAGAATCCGTTAACAAATCTATGTAGATTTTTTCGGAAGGTATATTGAAGACGTTATATCCCGCCTCCTTTAAGATCTTCCTTCTCTCCTCGATAGGAGGGATTTCCGTAAATTCAACCATTTTTATCTTATACGGTGGCGGAGTTGGTAAATCGGGGAAATCGGAGAGACTAGATAAACCGATCTTATTAAAATCCATTTTCCTCACCTATCTAACCAATCAAACAATTTGAAAATCCTTTATTCAGCTCTTTTTTAAATTTTATCTTTTTCTAGCTCTTTTAACAGGGTTTAATTCCATAATCCGGAATTTTGCAGATTTTTAGCCTTTATTCATTTAATTCTGGATCTAATAAAGCTTGTAGGATTTTCCCTGTTTTATAGCTGTAATTCTAGTTTTTAGTCATAGGATCTCAGAAATTTTTGGAGTGGGTTTACATAATTAAAAATGGGAAGTTTAAACTGATAAAACAACTAAAAAGAATTCTTGTCCCCCTTCAGCATCGAAAGTATCCTTTCCAAGAGATCTAGTAGTCTCTCTATCTCGTCTGGAGATCTTGCGTTAGTGAGGAGATCTAAAACATCATTTAACTTCAGCTCGAGCACGTTTCTTAACTTTTTATCGATTTTAATTTTAGTTTCAGTTTCCGTTTCAGTTTCAAGCGATTCCTTCACTTCCATCTCTAAATCCTTTGAACTTTTCACTTCACTTTTAGATTGAGATTTAGCTTGGATTTCTGGTAGTTCTGGTAATTCTTGTAGTTTTGGTGGTTCTAATTCTGATGATGTTAATGATTCTGCTGAGGTTTTTTCTTTGACAGTTTTATTTGCATTCTCTCTAACTCTACTTTCCAACTCACTCTCAAAAACAACCTCCCTTCCACACGAAGGACAAATCATCTTATCTTGATATTTGAAAATCGGGATCCCACAATCAGGACAGTGATAGGGAAGCATCTTTGCTCCTTTGTAAAGAAGTTTAATAGCTTCCGAAATTTTTTTATCCTCCATGCCATAAGGTTTGTGAAGCGATAATTAAAAGTTTCAGTTCTCGAGGTGATGGCCTATGGCGGAGAATGTACCACAGGAAGTTTTGGATGTCCTAGACAGGATTATACAGGATGATTCTGTTCCGAGAAACATAAGAAAGACGGCGGGTGAAATAAAAGAAAGTTTACTCCATGGAGAGGATACTTTAGCCGTAAGGGCTTCATCGGCTATTTCGATCCTTGAAGATATAGCCTCAGATCCAAATCTCCCGATGCACGTTCGAACTTTAATATGGAATGTTTCAAGCCAACTGGAGAGAATATCTGTGGATAGATAAGCATAAGGCAAAATCAGTGAATTTATTTCATTTTCGTGTTAACCTACTTGTATTTGAGAGATTTGGCAGGATTTAGTAGTCTTGGATAGTTTTGGTAAATTTTTCAGTAAATTTTTGGGTGTTCCTTTAAAGTATCTGCTTTAAATTAGATAAAATAGAAAGTAAAAATGAACAATTATTTGAATGGAAATTATTTGAATGGAACTCCAAATTCCATTAAATCTCTCTCACTTTCAAGCAGTTCCCTCAAAACTCTCTCAAGCTCCCCTTCTTTGACCCTAATTTGTCTGGTTGAATCTCTATCCCTAATCGTAACGGTTGAATCTTCAAAGGTTTGGTGGTCTATCGTCACGCAAAATGGTGTGCCGATTTCGTCGTATCTTCTATACCTCCTTCCAATACTTCCAGAATCATCCTTTTCAGTGAAAAATCCTGCCTTTTTCAACTTTAAGGTTATTTCATCGGCTTTAGATACAAAGGGATCTCTGGAGAGGAGTGGGAGTACCGCAACCTGAACGGGAGACATCCACCTCTTAAGCCTTAAAACCCGTCTCTCTTCTCCGTCAACGATATCGGTATCGAAAGAATGTTCGAGAATGGAGTAGGTTATTCTGTCCAAGCCGAAAGATGGTTCTATTACATGGGGGATAACCCTCTCACCGTAAACAACTTCTTCTTTCTCTTCTATCTCGAAGAACGTGTCTTCTATTTCATACTTTTCCCCTTCAATTTCTAGAATTATCTTACCATCAGAAACTTCGCCGTTATACGCCTCGATAGCTTCTGCAATAGCTTTGGATTTTTCTCTGAATTTTGGACCGATTAGGTTCATTTTAGGAATGAACTTTTTTGCTTTTACTTTCACCGGCTCCTCATAGGGAATGAAGATGCTTAAATCCTCTTTACTATACTGATTGTGCCTTGTGAGATCGTAATCACCCCTATCAGCTATTCCCACAACCTCTATCCATCCGTAGGAAGTGTACGCTTCCGCATCCCAACAGTCAACCGCATAATGAGCCCTCTCATCATCTTTATGCTGTCTAAATCTGAGCTTATCCTTTTTCAATCCCGCTTTAAGCAGGAATTCAGCCGTTCTGGCTATGAAGTAGGCTAGCAGTTCATGGGCTATTATGCCTTTCTCCACAGCCTCGCCAAGGGTGATGTTGTGCTCCCCATCCATCTTGTCGACCAATGTGATTGTAAAATCTCGATATTTCTCAAATTCTGGATGTCTCTTTTCTCCGGGGTGAACGAAGTACTCCAGCTCAGCTTGATTGAATTCTCTAAGCCTAATAACTCCCTGCCGAGGGCTGATCTCATTTCTGTAGGCTCTTCCTATCTGGCACACTCCAAATGGAAGTTTTTCTCTAAAGTAGTCGGCAAGCCTCTTAAAGTCAATAAAGATTCCCTGAGCTGTTTCAGGTCTAAGGTAGCCGTTCTTCCCCTTGCCCGGACCGATCTTGGTTGAGAACATCAGGTTAAAGTTCTCCGGCTCTTTAAACTTCCCGCCACACTCACATCGCAAGTCATAGGCGGAAAGTACTTCGTTAACGAACTCTATCGTTTCTTCAGTTTCTATTCCCAATTTCTCTTTGATGTAGTGGTCCGCCCGAAATATCTTACCGCATTTTTCACACTCTATCGCGACATCGGTGAAGGAAGAAACGTGGCCGGAAGCTATGAAGATCTCCTCGATTCCAATGGTAGGGGTATCAATCTCAACCGCTCTCTCGCTTATTACGAAAAACTCCCTCCAGAGCTTTTCGAGATTTCTTCTCAAACCATTTCCCAATGGACCATAGTCAACAAAGCCAGCCATTCCACCGTAAATCTCAAAAGACTGCCAGAGGTATCCTCTTCTTACTAGCATCTCTGTTATGTCTGTCATTATATTCCCCCTTTCAATTATGAGATTTTTTACTCGCATCTAACGAACTCGGTTTTTAAATATTCGGAAGGTTGATTTTCGAAGTGGCTGATTTTTGAAGATAACCTTGAGGAGAAAACTATAATGTTACGATATTAAGTTTTCCAAATTATACCTTAGATTAGAAGATTAGATTATAAATTGCACTTAGATTACTTAGATTATCAACGTACTTTCTACTGATCTGAATTACAAAAGCCGTTAGAGCCGATATTTTTCATTGCAACTTAGTCTCTACTTTAAAAATTAAATAAAACTCTCTCTCAACTTCAAATCTGAACTTGCTAAACTTCGCCCGACTTACATAACTTCCAAGGGAAATGAAGGGGGTGGGGATTATTAATCGTTATAGTTTGTGGTAGATGAATGTAGGTGGATCTTATCTTGCTTTTGCTTTTACCTAAAACTTTAACATCAACATTTTTGAATACTTCTCGAGATTTCTCGTAAAATTGAAGATTGAATCTCTAGAGTTATTATCACTTTATTATCACTTAAAGTAATCTTACATTTGTCTAAAATCATCCAAATCATCCAAATGGCCTACCCCAATTTCTTTATTAATGATTGTGCAAATTATTTTTATGGAGGTGGATTGATGGCGGAAAAGGCGGAAAAGGCGGAAATTTCTGGGGGAGAAGTTCTGGTTAGGTGTCTCATTGAAGAGGGTGTGAAATATGTTTTTGGAGTTCCTGGAGCACAGCTACTCACTTTTCTGGATGCTATTAAAAGAATTGGTGGAGAGCATGGATTAGAATTCGTGGGCTGCAGACATGAGCAGGCAGCAGCAAACATGGCAGATGCCTGGGCCAGGATGACAGGGGAGCCGGGAGTTTGTGTAGGAACAGTCGGCCCAGGAGGAGCAAATCTCGTTCCTGGAGTTTATCCTGCTTGGGCTGATGGAATACCAATGATCGTTTTGACAGCTCAAAATCAGACTTGGAGAAGTTATCCTGATCATGGATCCATGCAAGCTTTAGATCAATTCCACCTTTTCAAGCCGATAACAAAATGGAATGCTGTGGTATCGAGTTGGGAGAGAATTCCCGAGCTCGTTCAGCATGCCTTCAGAGTTGCAACGTCTGGCAGGCCAGGCCCTGTGCATTTAGATCTGCCATCCGATGTGCTTTTTAATGGGAAAGAGGAGAATCTGGTAAAGTTGCAGCCACCTCATCGCTATAGGGCAACCAAAATGCCTGTGGGGGATCCAGAGTTAATTGAAAAGGCAGCTGAAATGCTCGTAAATGCTGAATTTCCGCTAATCCATGCTGGAGGAGGAGTTTTAAGGGCTAAAGCGTGGGATGAGCTTAGAATGCTTGCGGAACATCTCGCTGCGGTTGTTACAACCACCCTTGGAGCGAGAGGAGTAATTCCCGAGGATCATCCCCTTTCTATAATCCCAGGAAGCCCGGCAGCTATAATGGCCCAGAATGAGGCAGATTTGGTTCTGGTTGTGGGGAGCAGAATGGGTGACGTTGACTTCTGGGGAAAACCGCCAGCTTGGGGGGATCCAGACAAGCAGAAAACAATTCAAATAGATGTTGATGCTGAGATGATAGCTCTAAATCGGCCTGTAGACCTTGCGATAGTTGGAGATGCGAAGGCTACACTATCAAAACTTTTAGAGACTGTCAGAAATAGAACAGAAAAAAGAGAAAACAAGAAGATTGAGAATTATAAGGAAATACAGAAAGCCTGGATCCAGAATTTTTTGAAGCAAGCTGAAAGTGAGGGCGAAATCCATCCGCTCAGGCTGATGAAGGAAGTCAGGGAGTTCTATCCGAGGGATGCGATCGCATGCATCGATGGCGGAAATACGCCGGTATGGGCATTCTATCTGCACAGAATTTACGAGCCCAACACTTTTCTATGGGCTGCAGATTCAGGCCATTTAGGAGTAGGTTTGCCGTATGCGATTTCAGCAAAGCTGGCCTCACCGGATAAGCAGGTTTATTTGATTACCGGAGATGGAGCTTTCGGAACGGCCATTCAGGAAATGGAGACAGCAGCAAGGCTCGGAGTGAAGATCACAGTAATTGTGTCAAACGATAGGGCATGGGGGATGATTAAAGGATCGCAAAAACTCTCATTCGGTGAAAGATATATCGGCGTTGACTTCAGCGATGCAAGATACGGTGAGATCGCAAAGGCCATGGGCTGGTATGGTGAGAGGGTGGAGAATCCCGAGGATATTGCAGCTGCCCTCGAGAGAGCTGAAAGCAGCAAAAAGCCCGCGTTGCTTGACGTAGTAGTCTCACAGGAGCAGAATCTAACGCCGCCGGATCTCGCAACTCTCGGAATGATCTGGCTTGAGGGATGTACACCTCCTGAGGTTTAAAAGCCGTACTTTTTCTGAGGTTTGATGAGGTTTGAGGGGTAGGCTATGCAAAGCATATGTAAACAATTTCGGTGTAAATCATGAGGGCTGTTGTGGCGAATTTCAGCTTAACTAGGGCTGCGATAACTCTAATCCTGTCTAAAATATCCAAAAGTGCCTTTTACGGCCCATTTTCTATTTTATCCTACCATGCCGACTATCCAGAGCCCAAGCTGCTAAGCGAGGAGTGGGTTAAGGTTAAGACCTCTCTTTGCGGAATATGCGGTTCTGATTTGAGGTTGATAATGCTGGAAGAAAGCTTCTATCTCTATCCCCTCACATCATTTCCGCTTATACTCGGTCATGAGGTTGTTGGAAGGGTAGAAGAAGTAGGAAAGAAGGTTGATGGGATAGAGGAGGGTGAGAGAGTTGTAATCGATAATGTTCTTCCTTGTAAGGTTAGAGGGCTGGAAGGGGAAGAGGAGTGTCCTAGTTGTAAGGAAGGAAGATATTCGATCTGCTACAACTTCGATAGAGGAGCGATCTCGCCGGGAATCTTTACGGGTTTCTGCAGAGACACCGGTGGCGGGTGGAGTGATTATTTCGTTGCACATGAACACCAGCTGATAAAGGTGCCGGAAAACCTGAGCGATGAAAAGGCCGTTTTTGCGGAGCCGTTTGCAGTCTGCCTTCATGCGGTGCTGAAAGCCCATCCTAAAGAGGAAGACGTGGTTGCAATTATCGGCTGTGGAATGATGGGTATAGGGATTGCAGCAGCTCTGAGGGCGTTGGGTTCAAAGGGGAAATTGTGGGCATAGATCTCAGCAAATTTCAGCTTGAAATGGCGAAGAAGTTTGGAGTGAGCAAAACGATTTGCTTAGGAGAGGGAGAAAAAGCAATCGAGGGGATAGCTGAGCTTACTGGGGGCAGGGTGTACTCTCCACCCCGCGAGAAACCGATGTTCGTAGGGGGTGGAGCTGACATCGTTTTTGAGTGCGTTGGTAGATCGCAAACGGTGGACGACTCCTTGAGAATAGTAAAGCCTGGAGGGAAAGTGATTTTGTTGGGCACGGCTGGAAAGTTATCGGGAGTTGATTTTGCTCCGGTCTTCTCGAAGGAGGTTGAGATAAAAGGGGTCTTTGGATCCGAGGTGGAAAAAGTTGGAGAACAAAGAAAGAGAGCCTTTGAGCTGGCCATAGAGCTATTTCAGAAAGGCGTTGACTTCTCTCCCTTGCTGACTCACAAGTTTCCTTTGGAGAGGTATAAGGAAGCTTTATGGGCTGCGATGAACAAGGATAAGTCTAAGGCAATTAAGGTTGCATTTTCTTTTGAAAGTTAGTTTGATTGCTTGGGAGCTTAATTTGATTGCTTGGAAGCCGAATTTGAATGATAAAATTGTTTAAAGCAATGTTAAATCAGTTCTATTTTTAAACACAAGATTTATGACGGATTGTTTAATAGCCTGTTAAATTTGTAAATTCGTTAAATTGTTAAAAATAGCCATACAGATTAGGGGGTGGGGTATCAAATAATGTATCAAATAGTCCAATCAAATAATCCATCAACGTCCTTTACCGTGACTTTTGAATCTCTAACCCTTACCTCAATCCCTCCTCTAAAGACCTCAAAGCTTGAAGCAATTGTGTTTCCCATCTAACGTGCCTCTTGAAATGCTCGTTAGGATCCTTTGTCAGCGTGTACACCCAGTAAAGACCGAAAAAGCCCAGTGTAACAATGGAAAGCACGACATAAAGAACGGTGTTGCGATTCGGTACGCATGCACTATCATAAAAGAAATGGTTTTCGTCGACGAGAATCGAAGAAACCACGTCCAGAAAATGATCTTCCCTCCTTTCATGCCTCCAGAAATCTTTGTTTAGAAAATGATAGACGTAGAGGAGAAGTATCCCGCCCACGTATGGAACAAACTGGATCAGAGCCCAAAGGACGGCGTTCTTTTCCTCTTCCTCTGCCTCAATCTCATTCAGTAGCGATTCAAGCCTGTTAAGTTGGTTCAAAGTTCCATCCTCAGGTGATTTAGCCCTCAAATAACCGATTATGGCTCTGAAAAGAAGTCTCTGTCTCTTGAAATGCTCGTTTCTTCTGGAAACCCACTTGTAAATCACGTAAATGTTCAAAGCAAGGCCAGCAAGCATAATAAAGAGTATTAACAGAATGGCAACAACTCCCAACTCATCAATAGCATCTGCCGAAGAGTGGGAATAGGGGTAGGTAGAATAGGTAGAGTAGGATTGAGGGTAGCTTGAAGTGTACGAATAAGAGTCAAATGCGTTAATGTTCGATGAAGTGGCAATAAATACTAGGGTAAAGAATAAAATACCAATTATGACCAGCAGAACGGGTATAAATGGTAGCCATACCGGCATAATGTAGTCTGTGAAGATTCTACGGTTCATGTATTCCTCAATCGTACCTAAATCTGTCATGGGATAACTTCTTGATATATTTTTAAAAAACATTTTCATTTAGATGAGGATTATGGCTGGAAAAGTCAGCAATTGGTATGGATCTTGTAAACCGTTACACTCAATCTTATTACTCAACTCATCACTTTATCGTCTCAATTTTTCGAAGCCTCTCTAAGCTTCTCCGCTGGTTTGTAGATCTCCGCTCCTCTTTCGCGATAAAGTCTCTCCAACAACTCTAAAATCGTATTGTAGCCGAGCATCTCCGCAACCTCGAAAACACCTAAAGGCGAACCCGTTGCCAATTTATATGCCTCGTTTATTGTCTCTTTATCAGCTATCCCCTCTTCAAGCTCAAGAAAAGCCTCGTTCACGACAGCGGAGATTATGGGGGTTATATCGTATGGCCTTGCGTCTGGAATCATCGCTTTTCCCTCAACCCATTTATAGAACCCCTCTCCTGACTTCTTTCCAAGCTTGTTCCATTCAAGCATCCTTTCAAGGAAGAATGCCATTCCCTTTGGCGGCTCGAATTTCCTGCCATAACTCTCTTTGAAGCTATTGAGAACGTCTATCACAACATCTATGCCTATAAGGTCGAGAAGCTCGAAAAAGCCATAGGGTGAGCCTAATGCTTTTAAGGCGGCATCGATTTCTTCAGGACGAGCATGCATGAGTTCCCAAGCACCAGCCACTCCCGCCACGCCTAGAAATCTGTTGAATATATGCCCTCTACATTCTTTCTTGAGTAATACTGGTTCTTTCCCTATTTTTCTGGCAACCTCGATAGCTTTACCAATCGCATCCTCTGAGGCGAAATCTCCGGCTATCTCAACTATTTTCATCAGAATAGGAGGATTTGAGAAGTGGAATAGAACGAGCCTCTCAGGCTTTTTTAGGCCAGCAGCAACCTCCGATGGTTTAAAGGATGACGTGTTTGTTGCAAGTACGCAATCATCACTTACCAAGCTCTCAATTTTTTTCATAACCTTTATTTTCAAATCAAGCTTTTCGGGTATGGCTTCGACGATAAAGTCGCAATCCCCAACATCTTCGAGATTCGTCGTGTACTTTATCTTTGAGATAATCTCATCTCTCCTTTTCAATCCCGCTTGCTCGATCTGTTCAAGATCCTCTCCCTCATGCCTTTTTCTTGCCTTTTCAAGCGCATCATCGTTAACATCAACCAAAACCACATCATAGCCTGCATTTGCAAACAGGGCAGCTATCGCAGCCCCCATAGTTCCGGCGCCAATAACTCCCGTTTTCATGCAAAACCTCCAGGGATTTGGTTCCACCGGTATCTACCAACTATCTTCCTCAAAATTTTATAGTTTTTTGTTTCTTTTAAATTTGCCCTCATCCTTTATAATTTGGATTTAAAAATTAGAATTCAGAATCACTTCAGCGATTAAATAGATAATGACTACTCTTACGCCCTAAAATCTTCCCCTTCACCTTTCCGAGATTCGCCCAGCTTGATAATCTCTTTTAACTTTTCAACCTCCTCGATATACTTTGTGTAGCCCTTTTCGGTAATTTTCACGATTGTTCTAGGGCCCCTATGTGTTATTATCTTCTTTCTTTCGACGTAACCCTTGTCTTCGAGTCTTTTCAGGTGGGTGCTCAAACTACCCCATTGTATTCCGCTTGCTTTGGAGAGTTCAGCTTCCGCAAGCTGCCTTAAGGTAAAGAGAAGCGTCATGATAACGAATCTTTTTGGATTTACTATGTCATCATCTAGGTCATTTAAGCCTGCCACCCTCATCCCTTTCTTGCCGATTTTTGCCTTTTCTACTATTTTCTTACTCTTGTATAACTTTTTGTGCTCCAAAGAATCCCCGAAGGGAAGCTGCAAGATAGATCGCAATCATCATCGAGATTGTGAGTAGGTTAGAGCCGAGAATAATTTGATCGTTAATTTCGAGGCGGGAAAGAGGAATTAGTACAATTGATGTGAGGAGCATCAGAGCGCCAGAGAAGGTTAGGTTTCTTACAACCAGCTGCGAATTTCTCTCTACATAGATTCCCCATAGGAGTAGTCCGGCACCCAAAGATGGATACCAGATGATAGAGAAATAGAAAGCTCCGAGGATTAGTATTTGGGGTAGAAGGGCATAAGAGATAATGAAAGGTATAAACATTAGCAGCAGACCTAGGTGCCAGCGTTTTCTTATGCTTTTCTCTAAAGGAACAAACTTCTCAAATCTCCTGAAAAGAAGTCCACTGATAAATCCTGCCATAATCAGCATGGCAGAATTGATTGTCCAATCAGCAACTCCAACCAGCTGCATAGCTCCAGCGAAAAGCAGGGCTGAGCCGAAAACCATCCCAAACATCGCCCACATAAGAGAGGCTATTACGTTGTATCTGAACTTCTCCAGTTTTGTTGCAATGTCGGCCAGTCTTTCAGCATCTTCCATGACGCCACATCAACTTTTTTGTTTAAAAATCGGTAACAAACTCTCAAATTAAGAGTGAGTTGGAATTCATTAGTGCTGCTTTGTTTTAGATTATCTATGACTTCTATGGTCTGGATATGCTTGATATTCATACTTGATATCCTACCTCTACATCCCATATCTAACGAGCGACGAAATGTAAATTATTGCGAGATGCAAAATACAAAAGCATGTAACCGAACACATGTAACCGAAAAATCTTAATTTTAGCTAACAAACAGAGGAGGCATGGAAAAAAGCGGTGAAGAGCTTGCACTTAAAAAATTAGAAAGGCTATTGGAGAAATTGTTGAAGGAGTTGGAGTATCAGCTCATCAAAAATTATGAAATTAGGAAAATTGACCCCTCGGAACTTGAGCTTGACATAAGGACGAGATGGAAATGCATGTTTGGATGTGGCTATTATGGAAAGAGAAAATCGTGTCCGCCTTTCGTTCCTGAAATAGATGAGGCTGAGAAATTTCTGAAAAGTTACAGATCAGCATTCTTGTTCATGGTAAAATTTGAAAGTTATGATGAGTACATGGATTTAAAAAGGCAGATTCAGAAGTTTTTGGTTGAAATTGAGGGGAGACTCGTAAAAGACTATCCTATGGCCTTTACACTCTTCCCTGGGGGCTGTGATCTCTGCGATGAGTGCGAATTCCCGAACTATGAAAAATGCCAGGCAAGACCTGCAGTCTCCTCGATGGGGATAAGGATCGCAGATTTGGGTGTTGAACTTGGTGATAAATGGCTTGTAAGCGTGATTTTGCTGGAATAGGCGAAAAATTTTAGAGATTTTGGGGTTTTGAGATTTTGAATAGGAATAAACAATCAAATGTTCAAACTTTTTTCATTCCTCTACAAAAACCACACAATCTTTTTAAAGCAAGCTGCTGCTAGTCTCTTGTCTGGTGATCTCATGTTTGGGAAGATTCTCTTACCAACGGATTTTTCTGAATATTCCTGGAAGACGATGGAATGCGGCTTGGAATTGGCAGCAGTTGGAGCAAAAGAAGTTGTTCTCCTGCATGTTGTTGAAATCCCGGCCGAAATCCTCACTAGAGTTGGGTTGGCGGACTTTGAATCCATTGAAAATATAGAGGAGAGGATTACAGAGTCGGTGATTGATGAGCTAAAACAGCGAGCAAAGTTGTTTGAGGAGAAAAGCATCGCAACCAAAGAAATTGTTGTAGTTAGCGAGGGAAAGACATCAGATGCGATTCTCGAAACGGCGGAAAAAGAGAATGTCGACCTAATACTTATAGGGTCCAGAGGAACTGGCTGGCTTAGTAGAAAGTTGCTTGGAAGTGTCTCTGATGAAGTTCTTATACGATCTAGGAAGCCTGTCTTACTGGCTAAATTCAAGATTGTCGAAAAAGAGGGAGAGTATTACTTTAAAATGCCCCATTCAAGGCTTTTTGAAAGAATAGTCTATGCATGTGACCTCTCCACGATATGCATGGAGGTGGTCGAACAGGTTAGGCTTATGGCCTCGCAAACTAAGGGTGAGGTGATTTTGCTCTATGTCGAAGAGTTCGGGGAGGATCCTGGGGTGAAGGAGAGGATTAAAACTTTAGAGAAAACTTTTGAGGGAATAAATTTCAGAAGCCTAATAGTTCAGGGAACTCCACGGAAGGAGATACTAAGGGTGTCGAAGGATGAAAATGCATCGCTCCTCGTACTTTCTTCAAGCGGGAGGGGAGGATCGTTATTTGGTGGAACGGTAGATGCTGTAGCAAGAAGGGCGGAGATTCCCGTGCTTGTGCTGAAATCTTAGTATTTAAAGTTGGGTTTGTTTTTGTTTTAGAGTGTAATTTCAGATTTCACGGCAGACATAGTATCAATGAGTTTGACGGTGAATTAGGTGAGTGAATTAAAGGATAAAAACAACGTGAAATTTTGAAATTCAGTATAAACAAGAGGGTGGCAATGAAAGTAACTAGAAGGAAGTTCTTGACAGGAGCTTTTGCTGGTATCTCAGCGATCCTTTTATCGGACGCTTTATTATACGAGCCAAGAATTCTTATCTCTGTCGAGAAGCTCGAGGTATCTGGATCGGTGGAAGAACGATTTAGAATTGTTCAGATCAGCGACATCCACCTCGGTAATGTAACTCCAATATGGAATGCTCTTTCCGTTATAAAAAGGCTTAAGCCCGACGTGGTAGTTGTTACGGGGGACGTATTTAGCTCTCCAGAAAAGCTTGATGAGGGTGTTGAGCTGGTAGAAGAGTTATCGGATTTAGCACCAACTCTTATCGTATATGGGAATTGGGATTACTGGTCTGGAGTTGATTTGGAGGAGTTTGAAGTTAGGGTTGGCAGTAATGCAAAAGATGCTAAAATTTTGAAGAACAGCTATGTGATGATGAATAGAGTTTGTTTTGCCGGTGTTGACGATCCGTATACTGGCAGAGATGTTCTTGAAAAGGCCATCTCAATACGTGAAGGATTTAAAGGATTTACTGTACTTCTTGCTCACTCTCCCCAGATAATCGGTAAAGCTGAGGGAAGGGTTGATCTTGTACTTTCGGGCCACACTCATGGTGGACAGGTGACCATTCCAGGAATAGGGCCGCTTTACGTTCCTTTACCGAAAGAATACCGAAAATACAAAAGCGGGCTTTATAAGGTTGGGAATACGCTCCTATATGTTAACAGAGGGATTGGAACTAGTGTTTTTCCAGCAAGGTTTGCTTGTCCGCCGGAGGTAACTTTGATAAGTTTGCATCCGGGTGATTGATACTTTTGGCTGTTCCACTCCAATTTGTATTTATGTGAAAAGATTTATTAGTGTTAAAAATTACAATTTTTGAAGGTGAGAAAATGGGTGAAAAGCGGGAAGTTCAGTGGTACGAAATAGTAGATAGCCCACCTACTGAACCTTTTGAGGCTTTGGTTGAAGTATATTTTCAAACAAAAGGTTACATTACCTCTTCAAATAAGTGGTTCTGGGTTCAAGAGAGAGGTAAAACGCAAAGGGGTTATAGAGACATCGATATTTTGGCTATTAACGGTGAGGAGACCCTTATCGTGTCGGTGACAACAAATCTTAAAGATAAAATAGGCAATCCAGAGAAACTGATTAGAGACTTTGAATAATGGAGAGTTATCTAGAAAGAGCATATAAGTGGCTTATTGAAGGAAGAAAAGTGAAGAGAGTGTTAGTGTATGCCCATGGATACAAGAAACCCAGTAAAAAATTTGAAGAACGAAGAAAAGAGATAGAAAGGGAGAGAATCAAGTTGATTGGCCCTCAAAGAGAAATACTCAAGGCAATAGAAAATTGGGTGAGAGAGAAGCATCGTGAGCTTGGCAATCAAACAGAATCAATAGGCATTAAAACAAACAATCTAATCATCAAAATGATTGAATTTTTGGAAAAAGGAAAGTAAAGGGCAATAAACACCTTCTAAAAACACTAGGATACCATATTAATTTATCAAAAACATAAAAATGCGGCCGCCGGGATTTGAACCCGGGTTAGAGGCTCGGGAAGCCCCTGTCCTGCCGCTAGACTACGACCGCTTGTGATGTTATTTTCTCCTTTATGAATATAATGGTTTCCCTTGAACAATTTCTCTCTTTCCAACCTCTCTATTCTCTCCTCAAGCAGTCTCAACCTCTTTTCAATATCCCCACTTGCCTTTTGTTGCACACTTGTTATATCCAGATCCTCACTATCACTGAACACTACTCTTATCTCGTTCTCGCCCTCTTCAAATATGTATGCGTATTTCCCCATCTTGTCTTTTAACTTTACCGGTAGTCTTATTATTGCCAATTCCGCCCCCTTTCTTGGGCTTATCTTCCCAACCTTTACCCTTCCAATGTACCTTCCCATAGTGTGCACTTGTTGTTCAACATATTTAACTATTTCCAAAATCGATTACCCTCTACCTGCCCCTAAAAACAAGAAAACTACTCCCAATTAAAAGAACACCAGGAATAATCCACAATATGTGTGTTGTGATAAATCCACCTACTCCACCTAACAACATTAAAGCGCTAGCAGCCTTGTTGTTCTTGTCTACAATTATGCCACCAATAATACCTAGTATTCCAAATATTACTGTTACAATGCCAAATAAAACAAGAAATAATCCACCCGGTGCAAAGATTATTGTACCTACCGCACCAATTAACAATGTAAAAAACCCAATTAACACTCCAACAATTCCACCAACAATCCCCAATAATTTTTCAATTCTGCCCATGTCCCCAAATATTTTTTAAAGTTTTTTACTTGTCTTCTTACTCAACTATCAAAGCTTTCCTTAACTCATTGTTATAATTTTCTACAACCTTACTTGTTTCAATCAATGAAAGTATCTCTTTCACTCTTATCTCATTTTTAACCTCAATTTCCTTCCCTAACCTACCCTTAAATTTCAATACCCCTTGGATCCACAGGCATTCAAATAATATCCCTTGTTCAATCGTGTTAAGATCTTCTCTTCAATACGTCCATTTTTATAAGATTTATTTCGATCTGAACGCTAAAGCTCCACCCACAATCAGGAGAATGCCCGGTATTATCCAAAAAGCTGAGACCGCTATAAATCCCAATATCCCACTGATCAACATTAGAACACCCGCAGCCTTATTGTTTCTATTCGCAATCGCTCCACCAATGATCCCAATCACGCCTAAAATTACAGCTCCAAAGCCAAGACCTGTTACAGTTTCGGCACCATGTACTCCCAATACCGCTCCAAAACCCCCAACAAACATCGCAAATATACCAATAAGAATTCCGAAGATACCACCTATCAATCCTAAAACTAATTCTGCTGTTCTTCCCATATTCAAACCTCCTTAAAAATAAAAATTAAACTATATCCATGCCCAACCCTCTGCGAGAACATGGTCATCATCAACGAATCTCACTCTAACACTTGGCATCGTCTCAAAATACTCGTACTCAGACAATTCGATCGTTTTTTTCTCCCCCGGCTCTATAATTTCTCTAACATATCCAAGATACTCCCAAGAACCTCCACCATATTTTACCTCAACTTTACCAAGATATATTGGCCAGTTTCCCTTATTTGTAGCATAAAATATCACTTTTTTGATTACAAACTCCCCAAAAGAAGTACCACCCTCAATTTTTCCACGTTCAATTTCAATTTTCGGCTCCATTTGTTTTAAATGCCCAACTTCACCCTTCCATACTGCAATTTGCGACCCAAAGCTTGGGTTATACTTAACAAATATTTTCTGAGCATTTTTCGGTACTTCGAAACCCACAACTAAATTTCTATATTCTTTGGGGTATAGCTTGCCACTCCCGGTACTCCAAATCTCTGCATCATATCTTCTTCCTGATTCATCGGTTAACCAAAAGTCTGAAGTACTAATGTATTCTTTCTCCGATCCAGTGTTCTCAACTTTTACAGTTGCAACAATGAATACGCTATCCTCCTCAGCCCAACGGTTTCCAAATTCATCAGCAATTACATTTGTTTTTATAGCTTTGACAGTCACATTCAAGTTGGATGTTTTATAACTCTCCCCTAATTCTAACTCTACTACTTCTTGTTCACTCGGTTTAGGTGTTGGTGTTCGTGTACCAATTATTTCCGGTTTTATTCTTACTCCAAAATCTTCTTTAGCCTCAATTACTCTCCCATCCGGTAAGTGAACTTTCACGTAAAGTATTCCAAATTCGTCGTCAGATTCTTTTGCCTTTATATCCTCAAATGGAACTCTTATTCCTGCACTCAGAAACATATTTCCATCTTTCCAGCTCGTTATCATTGCTTTTCCTTGGTAGATTAGCCTCCCTTTAACGGGTTTGAAATTTTCATATTCTTTAGTATAGATCTCTATGTCTACAGGTAGCGATACCCCTTCAAACATAACTGTGTCGTCTTTCTCATCTTTAAGAGTAACATAGACAACAATCCCATCATCTTCAGCATCTTCATCCCAATTTTTCGTAAATGTAGTTATGTGCCCAGATTTTGCCGTCTTAAGCAATTTGAGTTGTTTTTCCTTTTCTGAATCAACCATTTGAGTTTTCGAATCTGTTTGAGGGGTGCTAGTTGTTTCTTTTGCGTATTTAGGGGGCTCCTTTTCCGCACAACCAGCCAATGCAACCAATAAGAGAACCAAGACAAAAACCACAAACCCCACGCTTATTCTCACAATACCACCCCCCTTCGACAGGTGCATTTTAGGTTAATTCTATAAAATATAAAGCTTTCTGACAAACAAAATTTATCACCATTATATTTTTCAATCAATCAATCCATTCTTTTCTAGTCAACTTTGCGCCTTTTTATTCCCCTTTTCTCTATTCTATTATTCTCCCATTAATCAATATTGGCAACCTCCAAGTTCCGTAATCTGTTCTCTCCCAGTAACTATCCAGAACCGCCTCGAAAGTAATCTTGTCCCCTTTAGGGTAGGACGTAAGTTTCTCCTTCTGATCAGGCAGTAATTTAACTACAACTGTACTTGATGCTGCAACGCCCGTAAACCTCACAATCATCTTGTCCCCTTTTTCTGATACCGAGTCAACCTGACCGCTCCATTTTACGCACTTCCCTTTATATTCCTTGAACTTCTCTTTCTTCTGCAATGACGTGTACTTACTATAAGGCGAGAACATCTTCCAAAAATCATAAAATTTCAAATCGATGCATTCCATGTTTTCAGTTGCCGTAGGTGTTGCAGTCTGCGTTTTATTTCCCCCACCAAACAAAATCCCCAACACAATCAAAGCAACAAAAATGTAAACAACATACCCAAACCAACGCACAATCCTCCTCTTACTCCCTATCAACGGTAATTTCTGCCTTACCCCCATGACGTATATCTGATTTTTCTGTTATATAGTTTTTACCCAACATATTAGTATCTAATGTTCAATGTCAATTGTAAGCAAAACAAAACTCGCAATTCTAAAAGAACTATCAAAACAACCACTTCATGGTTATGCTCTTTCTAAAAAGCTCAATGTTACCATTTCCTCCGTCTATGCCCACCTTTCTGAACTTGAGGAGTATGGTTTCGTTACCCACCAAACGTCAGATAGGCGCAAACTCTACTCCCTCACAACTAAAGGTAAAAAATTGCTTCAATTATTATCAAAATAATTTCCCATCCCACTATCCCTTGCTCCTCTCAATTTTATTCACAATGCTATTCAACCGGTATCCGATTCTCTGGGGATATATCCCACCACTTACTGGGACTTTCGATCTCATAAACTGCTCTTGGGTATAGAGCAACACATACGTACCCGTGGACTGGGCAGTCATTGCGTATAACAGGTGGGTGAGGGCATATACATTTACCCTCTCTCCTCACAAAAGCGTAGCCAATAAACACTTGGAAAGGCATATCCGGATGGGGACCATGAACCTCCCATACCGCTTCCGTATCCATAACTAACCCCCGTTTTTTCAGTCTTCTTTTAATCTTCCTAACTATTTCAACATCGTAATCCAAATCAAGAAACCCCATCTCAACCACCCCCATCAACTTCTTTATTTTGTGATTTTTTATTTTTTCCATACTCTCTTTCATCCATAATTAATACCCCTTGGATCCACAGGCATTCGATACTTGCATTTACCACACCTGTCCATTCATTCTGAATCTCTTCCCGAAACTTTCAACAACCCACCAGTCAATATTCCCATTCCAGCTTTCCCCGCCTTGCCTCAATAACAGCATCGCATCAGCAATAAACATCGCATCCCAATCCCTATTCTCTTCCACTGCCTTCTTGAATTCATTATACAACCCGTCCAGCCTACCCTCTTTTTTCTTTATCGCCTTCTCCATTCTCTCTTTCCCGCCTTGAACTAACTCTTTTATTTTCACCATAAAGCCCCAGCCCCAACAAGCTCATCTAAATTCATAAAATCAGCAACCGAGCACCTACCACTATTGAAGCCATACAGACTCAGAGCCAGAGCGTCAACAATGTCGCTCTCAAAATTTCTCAGCTTTATTACATCTTTCCCGCCATCTGCCCTATATTTCACCTTGAAAGCGTTAAATTGTTGCCTTAGCCGTTCATCTCTCAATAGAAATAGTCCACCCTCCTCGATCTGATATTTCAAATTGTCATACAAATTAAATCTCTCTTTTCTCTTGCCAAAATTAAATCCAACCACGCTAATACCCTTATCCTCTAATCTTTCTTTTAGTACGTCATGCACCCCACTACCAAGCCCGGTCTCGTCTATCACTACTTTACTCGCCTTGAATTTCTTAACCAAGTTCTCCAGCCAGCCAAGCTGCCAACTTAATCCTTTTTTTGAAACAGTTCGGTAATCTATCATGTAATAGCTCCCTTCTAATCGACCCAAAACCACCACCGCAGTCTTTGAACTTCCATGCCTCGCAATATCGCAGCCCAGCACTATCTCGTCAAAGTAATTCAAACTCTTGTTATCATAGCTCTTCTTTTCTACCACCATCTTCTCTCTTACCCTTGCCATATCAAAAAAGTCATCTTCTGAAATATCTCTCCATTGGCAATTATACCAAATGTCAAATTCGTCCTCACTTAATTGCTTTCTCACAAAATCAACTTCATCCTTGCTCATTATTCCCTCTTTCACAGCATCTCGCCAAGTTATCCGGTATTTTTCAAAATCGCCACTGTTCCAAGCATCCCAAAGGTAGGAATCTTTAATGTGCGGCGTTCCAATCGTAAATAACAAGTTTTTACCTTCTTTTTTCGTCATCAGCATTCTTAAAATTCTCTGTTTGATTACATCTCTTGGTGTCGAACCCGCCTCGTCAACAATAACCACATCCGCACCGTATCCCAAAAGTCCCTCAGGGTTGGTTGCACTCAAACATAAAATCTTACTCCCGTTCTTAAGCTCTATCCGCCCATTATGCCTCTGGATTCTTCTAACCGCTCTCCATAATTTCTTGTTTCTCCATAAGTAGCCATCAATCCTCTCAAAAATCCCCTCAATCGCCTGTCTGTATATTGGTGCAATTATCACAATCTGCGTTGCTGGTCTCAATAAAGCAAGCAATAGCCCTAACACACTAACAAGTTCAGTCTTGCCCCCCCTTGTGCAACTTATAATACAATATTTTCCACTTCCACTCCCCAAGCCAAAAGCATCCCTCAAAACTGTTTCTGAAATCTGTCGCTGGTATTTCGTCAATTCTAATGGCTGTCCGTCTGGTCGTATCAGATTGGCAGATATCCACGAATTCAAAATCCTCTCAATCCGAGCCTCACTAAGTCGAATCGCTTTCATTTTCTCAATCAATATTTCTCTTTTATTCAATCTCTTCAAATAAATCGGGTATGCCATCGTCATCCTCATTATTTTTCAAATCTACTCTCAACTCGCTCAATATTCGATTGTAAGTCTCAATTGCTCTTATGTCCCCATTCTCAACATGCTCCTCTAAAGCCTCCAGCAATTTTCTTCTCTCCTTTACTATTTCATCAATATTCAATTTTGAGCCTCCTCGCTCAGCAGTTTTTTTATTAGCACCTGAATCATCTTAGATCGTGATATGCCGATTTCTCCACATAGATCTCCGAAACGCTCCCAAACATCTCGCTCCACAAAGAATGTAGTCTTTCTCCAATTACCCCCTTTAGCAAAAACTTCGCCGTCCTCGCCACACATCTCCAAAAAACTCGATATCGTAGCCCGGATTACCTCGCTCTTCTCAAGTTTATTCGAAATTGCAAACCGATCAAGCTCATCAGCAAGTTCTGGATCGATCGACATACTCACAAGTTTCGCATCTTTCAGCTTTTTCAGTCTGCCCATTTGTATCACCCCACCCTCACCAAATTAAACTCATCTCGCACTTTCTTTTTCTTGCCTGCCGAACCATTAGCATCCCCTACTAAAACCGCAATCTCACGCCTCAATCGCTCCTTTTTTGCTTCTGCGCGTTGAATTCGATCAACCTCGCCAATCGTCATCTCTCCCTGTAAGGCCTTTTGTAACACTTCTTTAATCGTCATATCCTTCTTCGCTTCCAACGCTCGCAACTCTTTCTCCAATCTTCTTATTTTGCCGATATTATCCAACGTTTTAATAATCTCACTCATATCTGCTCCTTTTAACGCAGCTTTAGCCAAATCTCTGCTCTTACCGTATTTCTGTGCTAATCTAACCTCCTTTCGAACGCCTTGAGCCATCTTTTCAAGTCTTTTGCCCACTTTATCCAATCGACTTATCTCATCTTGGTATAACGAAACCGTTTCAATCAACTGTTTGACGGCGTCCGCCAGCATGGCCACTTTTGAAAGCAGCTCATCAACTTTCTCATTTAAAAAACTCTCATTCAAATTCTCACCCCCCATAACTTTTCCAACAAGGCCAAAACGGCCACTTTCATCTAAAACAAACATCTTCCAACCCATCTTCTTACTGAACTCGCTTACTATACTCCCAACATTTCTTCCAATATTCTTGCCAATGACCTTAACTAAGTCTAAAACTTTCCTGCAACCCTTCAATATCGATTTAAAGCCTGATTTCACCCGTGATTGACCACCACCCTGATCTTGGAATTCCAAATCATCATCAATACACAACTCAAAAGCCTCAACCTCAATTAGCGCATCTATTAATGCAAATATATCGTTCTGATTGCCTTTTTCCTGCTTTGCTCGCCTCAATGCAAAGAGTATGTTTCTTATCGGATACCCAAGCAACTTATTAAGCAAAAGCCCAATCTTCAAAATAGCTCGTTCAAGATATTCACGCCAATTCTTTCTCGTAACTTTCTTATGACCGAGTGATAGGTAATTAATGTCTGCCTCTTCCAGCAATTCCTTAGCGCCCTTGGTTCTTCTTAAATCCACACTATGGTGCAATATCTTTATCCCATCTTTCCCATATTTAGAAACTGCCTTTTCAAACCTTGGAATCACTCGTTTCTCTACAACTGTACGGTCAATCTGTCCGCTGCCCCAGTTACGGGATTCTATGTAAATTGGTGTTCCGTTATATTCGCACCTTACATCAACTCCATTCCCAATCTCCAGCCCAACATGCTCAATATTGTCCAAACCCAAATACTGGCAAGCTTGCTCATCCAAAAGTTCCTGATGCAACCCATCTTTGATATCGTGAGCGCTTACTTTAACCCCCAATTTTTTTGCGTAATTTCGAACAGTATTAGGATCAACAACAACCCCAAAGAGCTTATCTAGCTCTCTAGCCGCCCCAGTATAGCCAAATTTATTAATTAGTTCTCTAATTAGTTTTTTTAATTCATTTTTTGGAAGGGGAATGTCATCTAACTTACTCGGTCTGCCCCGCCCTTCTTTTTTCCTCTTTCTATTATTCGATATTGTATCGACCATAATATCAACTCCACTAACCAGTGCAACGGTAGTCAGCCCCAAAATAGCCTCCTGCGGGGCCCACTCCTCCTAAACGTTCACTCTATTCTACATCAACTTTTATATTTCGATATATATCTGTTACTAATATAGTATCAGTTGAGGCGATATTTAAGTTTTTCTCGGTTGTGCATGCTCCATTTTCCAAAATCGGTTTACAGGTTATTTATCTGCCAGTTGCAAAATATATAAACGTTTCTATTTCTCAAATTACATTGTCAAATAGCATCCCTATTTTTCTTACAATGTAAAGTAAAAGATTATCAAAATTTTACAAAAATCCAAACCCATCTTTTTATTTGTATTACATTCATCAATAATTTCCCTCCGCCCAATACCTACAGTATACTAAGCCCTCAGTCGGTATTCACGCCTCCACATTATCGTAAATATACCAACCATCCCCATCCTCCCATGCCCCTCTTATTATATCGGTATTTTGCCCACCTGATCTCTTCTGTCGGTATTGTTTTCCCGAATTCACGCCGTTATCTTTCAGTATATGGTTTCGCCGGTGTTCAGCTTGCCCAATTACTTCCACAATCCAATATAAGATTTTATCTTCCTGTTCCATAATTATTCCGGTATCTGTTTAGCTTGCCGCATTTCCGATTTCCCCGCACTCCCACCATCTCCTCAATTTCGGTATTTTTCAGCATCCCAGCCCCCCAAACCTCAATTTTCTTATATATACGGCGCCGGGCAAAGTAACAAAATAGATAGTAAGTACAATAGAGTGGGTGGTGGGTGTTAATAATAAAACAAATCATTAAGGCTAAACGTACTTTACTTACTAACAATACATGAAAAAATTAATTGATGATGGTTTGTAACGTTGGTGCAACTTTTTTGTATTCCCGTAATGCGTTGTTCATGAGCTCAAGATAGTGTGTTGCTAGGGTTGATTTAGTAGAGTGTCCCATCAAAAATTCAATTGTTGGTTGTGTAACGCCAAGCTGTAACAGTTTATTTGCGAACCAGTTCCTGCAATGTTTTGGTTTCATTTTATGTGTCCAGTTCTTGTAGAGTATGCGCTCACTAATGTAAATTTGATCTAATTGCTTTGCAAAGCTTGCTGGCATGAATAGCTTGTTTGCTCGCTTATTGTGTCTGATCCAGTTCATATCATAAAATGCCACGCCATCAACAAAGTGCAGCTTGCTCGGTTCAAATTCTGTTAGCACCTTTATACCCTCTATAACCCTGCATCCTGAGTACAGCATTAGCTTGATCAGTGTTTTGACTCTATGATCCTTTATTGCAGCAAGGGTTTCTTTAACCTCGGTATCGGTTGGCAGGTATACGTCAAAGCCAGTCCTTTTCAATTTAAGAACGCTCTTCAGTTCAGCAGCTTGTTCTTTAGTAACGATCCCCTTCTGCATGCAGTAATTGATTAAGTTCCTTAGACTCCGAGCGTACCAGTTCCAACTTTTTACGTGCTTGGCAATCTCAAGAATGTCATCAATATTTCTAATTACGGTACCACTCAAATACCGGTTCAAATCGTTAATGTAATGGCGTGCAGTACCCTTTTCTACTCTGGCATGTATCCACTTTACGAAATCTTGCTTTACAGCATCGTAATCAATTAAAACAGCATCGGGAAGCCCCTGTCCTGCCGCTAGACTACGACCGCTTGTGATTGTTTTCTTAGGTATCTATGTAAATAAACATTACTGTAATTACTGTAGTTAAATTTATCACACTCAAACCTTCCACCATCTTTCTGCTTTCTCAATTTTTCTGTACACCATGGTGCACTACCGCTCTACTCTGTTGCCCTTTCCGATCTACCCTAGCTGATTTACCCTGATATTCTGTTCTCCCAAATGTTTCACTTTAAAGTTTCCCTTATGTACATCTTAACACATGCTCGGTTTTCAAGTATGTGTAGCAAAATGAGAACTACTGCGATGATAGTCGTGTATGTGTGTAAATCTTTCCAGAAGTCTTTATCGAACCCTAATATGATGAGCTGCCCGGCTCTCGGTCCGCGAGGCCAGAAGTAAAGCAGCAAACCAGTAAACATCGTTACTATTCCTCCAGCGAGCATCGTATAGAATAATAGGATTCTCTTCAACTTTCTAAGGCTCATGCTCCAATTAGTTTTCATCACTTAAAAGGATTGGGATTCATTTGCAAGTTTTTCAAATATCACTTATTGCAGTCTATTCAATATTTAAATTTAAACAGAAATCCTCAGAGTGTAGGCTCTCTCCACCTCTCCGAACTTCTTCTTATTTACGGGATGTATGTTAATCCTGTTATCATCCGTAAGACTCTTGACGAGCGAGGAATACCATTCACCTCCAAAAACTCCTTTGTATCATTTTTTATGATTTAACTTTTTTGAGAAGTTTACGACTCCCCTTATGATTTTCCCCTCTAACGGGGAAACTTTTCCTAAAAACTTTCTTCATTAGAAAGAAATCCAAAGATGAGATAACCAAGAACTCGATGGAATTGAGTTTGTGCAAGCAGCCAATGTAACAAAAACCAACAAAAACCAAAAATAAAAAGAGGTTTTTTAAATCCTGCCAAATTTTAATTTTTGAGTGATGTTCATGTCTGAATTCAGATCGATTGAATCATCCGATGTAGAATCTGTGGAGTCGGGATACAGGAAAATAGAATGGGCAGAGAGGCACATGAAAGTTCTCGCTAAAATTAGAGAGGAATTCGCCAAGGAAAAACCCTTAGAGGGATTTAAAATCGGAATGGCTTTGCATGTGGAAGCGAAGACTGCTGTGCTGGTTAAAACCCTCATTGAAGGAGGAGCGGATGTGGCGATAACGGGCTGCAACCCCCTCAGCTCCCAGGATGATGTATCCAACGCTTTGAGGGATATGGGAATCAAATGCTTTTCAAGGAGGGGGATGAGCGAGGAAGAATACTATTCTGCCCTCAACCGAGTTTTGGATACTAAACCAGATGTTGTTATAGATGATGGAGCCGATTTGATCTTTCTTCTTCACGGAGAGAGGTATGAAGTCGCGGACAAAATACTTGGGGCGAGCGAAGAAACGACAACTGGGATAATAAGACTGAGGGCAATGGAAAGGGAAGGCGTTCTGAAATTCCCGGTAATCGATGTAAACGATGCTTTGACAAAGTTCCTTTTTGACAACAGATACGGCACCGGACAATCCACCTGGGATGGAGTTCTTAGGGCAACGAACCTCCTAATTGCCGGGAAGAAGGTTGTTGTCGCTGGTTATGGCTGGTGTGGGAGAGGTATAGCGATGAGAGCCCGTGGCTTAGGAGCGAAGGTTATCATAACGGAGGTCGATGAGATCAGAGCGTTGGAAGCGATTATGGATGGGTACGAAGTGATGCCCATGCTTGAGGCTGCAAAAGTGGGAGACATCTTCATAACAGCTACCGGAGATAAGGACGTAATAAGGGCAGAACACTTCAAGCTGATGAAGGATGGAGCGATTCTCGCGAATTCCGGCCATTTCAACGTGGAGATAAACATCCCCGAGCTTGAAAGCCTCAGCAAATCAAGCAGAAAAGCGAGAGAAGGCGTGACAGAATACGATCTCGGCGACAAGAAACTTTACCTTCTCGCTGAAGGGAGGTTGGTTAACTTGGTAGCGGGAGACGGACATCCGGTTGAAGTTATGGACATGAGTTTCTCCGATCAGGCTTTATCTGCTCGCTACATAATCGAGAACCATGAAAAGCTTGAAAATAAAGTTTACAGATTGCCTGAGGAGCTTGACAGGAAGGTTGCAAGGCTGAAACTTCAAACGCTGGGTGTAAAGATAGATTCGCTCACGGAGGAGCAGAAGAGGTATCTTTCCGATTGGAGGGAAGGAACTTAGGGAATCTGGTAGGAACTTAGTTTTCGGTTATTCAACCTTAATTTTCACTTTGGGGGCTATAGCTTTAATAAGTTCTAAAAAAACTTAAGACTTACAATCCATCATTTCGACTCCTTCAACAAACACCTCAAACTCCTCATTCTATTTATAGCGGCTGCAAGCTCCAAAGCTCTAAATTCTGCGAATTCCGTAAGTGGAGCGAGAATGTCCAGTCCTTTCTTCCGAATTTCTCCCATTACAGCATCAACAACCTCTTTCAAGGTTCTTTCCCCGTCCATGTACTTCATCGCTTTTTTAATCGCGTAAGCAATCGCTCTTGTTTGCTGCACCTCAAAAATCTGCTCAACGAAGCTAAGATCGATGAGTTCTCTGCCAAAAAGTATCGTTCTCTTGCCTTTAACGGAAATCTTTATTCTATCTCCCCTTGATTTGATCTCTAACAAAGGAATCCTTGGCTTTAACTCCTTGAAATCCTCAGGAACCTCCTTTTTCCTCAATTTAGATTTTTCCGCTATGAGTTTGGCTTTATCCGTGAAATCGTGTGGTTTGTAATTTATCATGCAGATCACAGCATCGGCAACATCGAAGTAGTCTCCACTTCCTCCCATGACTATTACGGTCGAAACTCCCCGCTCGTAAAGCTGTCTCACCCTATCGATGAAAGGAGTAATCGGCTCGATCTCTTTCGGAACGAGTTCCTGCATTCTAAAGTCTCTTATCATGAAATTTGTAGCTGAAGTATCTTCATCGATCAACAAAACCTCAGCACCCGCCTCTATAGCCTCGATGATGTTTGCAGCCTGAGAAGTGCTGCCGCTCGCGTTCTCGGTGGAAAAAGTTCTCGTATCCTGGCCGAAGGGAAGATCGCTTATGAAAGCAGAAATATCCACTTTCTCAATCCTTCTACCATCTTCAGCCCTTATCTTCACCGCCGCTGGATTGGTAACGACGAATTCTCTCCCATCCCCCGGAATGTGATTGTAGATTCCCGCCTCCAAAGCCTTGAGCAGCGTAGACTTGCCGTGGTAGCCCCCTCCAACGATGAGCGTTACCCCCTTTCTTATCCCCATTCCAGCAATCTCCCCTCTGTTTGGCAGCTCAACGGAAACTCTCAGCGAGGGGGGAGATTCGAAGGGAATAGCATTTTCCAAAGGTCTCTCATCTATCCCGCTTTTTCTGGGCAAAATCGAACCGTCTGCAACGAATGCTATCAGGTTTAAGGATGGAAGCAAACTCCGAAGAAAATCCGCATCCTCAGCAGTTTTAATATGCTCGTAGACCTTCTCACGATCTAAATTCTTAAACCTTAAAGCCGCAGCAATCTTAGGAATTCTTTCCGTAAAAATTCTTTCAGCCTCTGCAGCAAGAATTCTCCTGCCCTGAGCGGGCAGGCCAACTCTAAATCTAACTTCAATCCATTTCTCGTTTGCAAAGGCGGAATTCCTCTCCAGAATTTTCTGGCTTGGTTTTTCCACCCTCATCAGTCCGCTGTAACCGCTGCCAGCTTTTCTGCTGTGCTTTCTTGCCTCCTCATAAAGAACTCGCGTTAGAAAATCCCTTAGAGCAACCTCTCTGCTTCTGGAGCTGAAAGTTTCAGCCGGAAATCTCGCAACTTTCTGCGGGATCCTGATTCTTATATTGCTGGGGCTTGCGAAGGGATCTCCCTGCACGCGATCGATGAAGAGTGTGAAGTTGGGAAATTCGTAGCTACCCTTCAAAATCTGATAGCTCTTGTATCCCTTTCCATTTATTTTCCTCAGCTTTCTCAACAGCTCATCCAATCCTAACACCTCTGGTTTCTTAGGTTAAATCTCAGATGTCTCGGCTATCTCAGCTTACCATAAGAAAAACTTTTTTACACCCCAGCCTACTTTGCGGTATGCAAATTCTGGAAAGCGATGTTGTAATAGGTTTGGAAGTTCACGTTCAGCTTAATCGATTGAAAACCAAGCTTTTCTGTTCATGTTCAACAGCCTATCATGAAAGCGAACCTAATACGCATGTGTGTCCTGTCTGCCTCGGCATGCCGGGAGCAATGCCTGTAATAAACAAGGAGGCTGTAAAAGCGGCGATAAAGGTTGCTCTCGCTTTAAACGCTGAGGTTCAACCCTTCACAGTTTTCGACAGAAAAAATTACTTCTATCCGGACTTGCCGAAAGGCTTCCAGATAAGTCAGTACGATCGCCCCCTGGCGTGGGGAGGCCATCTAACAATTGAAACGGAGCAGGGTGAAAAGAAAATAACCCTCAAACGAATTCACATGGAAGAAGATCCGGGGAAGTTAACCTATAAAGGCTCCATAACCACCGCCAGCTATTCCTTAATCGATTACAACCGCTCGGGAGTACCGTTACTAGAGGTCGTAACGGAGCCGGTAATGGAGTCGCCAAAGGAGGCAAGGGAGTTCCTCAACAAACTCAGGATAGTTCTGGAGTATTTGGATGTATTCGACGGCTCGCTTGAAGGAGCCATGCGAGTTGATGCAAACATCTCTCTCAGGGGAGGGGGCAGGGTAGAGATAAAGAACATATCGAGCTTTAAAGGAGTGGAGAGGGCTTTAACTTACGAGATAACTCGGCAGAAGAATTTGTTGAGGAGAGGGAGAGAGGTAGTAAGGGAAACCAGGCACTTCGACGAGATAAATAACATTACAGTCTCTCTAAGAACGAAAGAGGAGGAGCAGGACTATCGCTATTTCCCGGAGCCAGACCTCGTTCCGATCTATACTGAAGAGCTAATTGAAGCTGCTAAGGCGGAGATTCCCGAGATGCCGGAGCAGAAGAGGGAGCGCTTTATCTCGCAATATGGATTGAACCTCGTGATGGCAAAGATGCTCGTTCTCGATCCTAAAATGGCCGACTACTTCGAAGAGGTTGCGAAAAGCATTGATGCTAAAAGAGCTGCCAGCTGGGTTGTTGATGTTTTAAGGGGAGAGCTCAACTACAGAAGCAAGGATTTCCGTTTTGCATTTGAAAGGTTCCCGCCCCCCGATTTCTCAAAGCTTCTCAGTTATTTTGAGGAGGAAAAGATAACTGAGAAGGGTGTCGTTGAGGTTATAAGGACGAAGCTCGATGAAGGAGGGGAAATAGACGAAATAATCGAAAGAAAGGGATTGTTCGCCATTAAAGAGGAAGACAAAATAAGGGAGATTTGCAGGGAAGTAATCGAGAAAAATCCGAAGGCGGTGCAGGATTACTTCAATGGCAAAAAGCAGGCGATTAACTTCTTGGTTGGGCAAGTAATGAAAGCAACTCGCGGTAGAGCGGATCCGGCTGAGTGTCTCGAGATAATCAAAGAGCTGTTAGAGGAGTAAGGAAGCGGGATTGGGAAAGATAACATGGCAAAGGGATGGCTAATCATTACCGAGAAAGAGAATACGGCCCGAAGAATAAGCTCCATTCTCTTTCAAAACGTGAAAAGAACGAGAAAGCTGGGGATTAACGTTTACCAATCAAATAACACTTACGTTCTGGGCTTGAAGGGCCATATAATCCAGCTTGACTTTCCTTCCGAATACAATAACTGGGGCAAAATACCGTTAAATTCCCTTCTAAGGGCTGAAATCGTTAAAAAAATCACCCAGAAAAACCTTGCAAAGATTCTCTCTGATTTAGCGAAGAAGATAGACCGCGTTACAATAGCAACCGACTACGATCGGGAAGGAGAGCTGATTGGAGTCGAAGCTTTGGGGATAATTAGGAAGGCAAACCCGAACGTTGAGGTTGACAGAGCGAAGTATTCTGCCATAACTCCTGCAGATATAAAGCAAGCATTCTCAAAGCTAACGAAAGTTGACTTCAATCTCGCGAAATCGGCTGAGACGAGACAGAAAATAGATCTAATATGGGGAGCAGTCCTGACACGATTGCTTTCAGTATCTTCCGGCAGGCTTGGAAAGGATTTCCTGAGCGTTGGCAGAGTTCAATCGCCCACTCTTCGCCTGATCGTGGAGAGAGAAGAGGAAATAAAGAATTTCAAACCAAAGAAATACTGGGAAATCTTCGCTGACTTCAGGAAAAATTCCGATATTTTCACCTGCAAACATGTTAAACGATTCGACGATAAAAAAGAGGCTGAAAAAGCATTCAAGAAGATCAGCAGCCAAGCTGAAGTCCTTAAATTCGAGAAAAAGGTGAAAAATGAGAGACCGCCAATACCCTTCAACACCACTGAATTTCTGAGGGAAGCGTCGCGCTTCATGAGCCCGAACAAAGCCATGAGCATCGCCGAATCTCTTTACATGGCCGGTTACATCTCCTATCCGAGAACAGACAATACCGTTTATCCGAAAACGATCAATCTTAAGGCAATTGCAAGGAAATTCGTTGAGAGCGAATTCAAGAAAGAGGCAAATCTCGTTTTGTCGCAGCCAAAGCTAAGGGCAACAAGGGGGAAAAGGGAAACGAAAGATCATCCACCAATCTATCCAACTTCCGTTGCCTCAAAAGAAGATTTGAAAAAGGATGAATGGCGAATCTACGAGCTCATCGTTAGGAGATTTCTCGCAACGCTTTCGCCAGATGCAGTATGGGAACACAAAAGCGGTTTGCTGGAGTCGAATGGAGAGAGATTTGCTTTTAACGTGAAGAAAATCTTGGATCCGGGGTGGAGGGAGGTTTATCCCTACTACAGAGCTGAGGAAGGCTACGTTCCGGATCTCAGAATGGGAGAAATAATTGAAATCGTCGATAAAAGGCTGGAGGAGAAGGAAACGAAGCCACCACCCCGGTATTCAACTGGAAACCTAATCCAGCTGATGGAGAAGCTTGGTTTGGGAACAAAGTCAACCAGGCACGAGATTCTGAACAAGCTTTACTCGAGGCGCTACGTCTTCGGAAATCCCCTTCGCCCTTCAGAAGTCGCCTTTGCGGTAATCGATGCCCTGAAGAAGAATGCTGAGCTAATAACCCTTCCTGAGATGACGGCAAAGCTGGAAAGGGAGATGGATGAGATAGCTGAGGGAAAGTTGGACGATACAAAGGTAGTTGAGGAATCCATAGTTTTCCTCGAACAAATCCTGTCCGAAATTGATCTGGCCGAGCTTTCCAGAAACCTGAAAGAAGGGGTAAGAAAGGATAAGGTAGTAGGAAAATGTCCCGAATGCGGGAAAGATCTCGTAATTCGAAAGTCTAAGGATTCGAAAAGATTCGTTGGATGCACAGGATTCCCAAAATGCAGATTCACCCTTCCTCTGCCCCAGAATGGGAGCATTTATCTCACCTCGAAGGAATGTGAGAAGCATGGGATTAAGAAAATAAAGATAAGAACGAAAAAGGGGTACTGGGATCTGGGCTGCGTTTACTGTAACTATCTTGAGTGGCGGGAAAGTAGAGGCAAGGAAGAAGCTAAGAAAGTTGAAAAGGCTAAAGAAAAGCTAAGAAAGCCGAGAAAGCTAACAAGATAAAGACCACAAATTAAAGGTTAATCCTGCATATCAGGTGGCCCATCTTCTCTTTCTTCGTCTTCAGATATTCGAGGTTCTCCGATGAGGGCTCAACTTCGATCTCCATTCTTTTAACAGCGAAATCGTATTTTTTCAGTTCTTCGATTTTAAGGGGGTTGTTCGTCATCAGAATTATGTTCTTTATGCCTAAATCCATGAGAATCTGTGCTGCAATGCCGTAACTCCTCAAATCGGGCGGGAAACCGAGTTCGATGTTTGCCTCAACCGTATCTTTACCTTCTTCCTGCAATCTATAGGCCATGAGTTTGTTGATAAGACCAATGCCTCTCCCCTCATGTCCCCGCATGTAAATCAAAACGCCCTTTCCTTCCTTATCGATTATCTTAAGGGCGTTTTCAAGCTGATCTCCGCAATCACATCGCAAAGAATGGAAGACATCACCAGTTAAACACTCTGAATGAATCCTTACTAGGCACTCTCCCTCTGAAACCCTGCCTTTAACAAGGGCGATTATCTCACCGATCGGAGTTTTGTAACCAACAGCTTTAAAAGTCCCGTAGAACTTTGTTGGGAGAGTCGCCTCCACCGCCCTCTCAATGAGCTTCTCGTTTTTCAGGCGGTAAAATATGAGATCCTTGATTTTTATTAGAGGAAGCCCCTTTTCTCCAGCAAATTTAATCGCATAGTCGATATCGGCTATTTCTCCGCTTGGAGTGATAAGGTTGGAGTAAACGCTTGCAGCCAAAAAACCAGTCATTCTCGCCAAATCTAAGGCAGCCTCTCCAAATCCTGGCCTCTCGAGAACTCCCCCCTCCTTTGCCTCTTCAACGAAGATTCTTCCCGGATATACTATTTCATCGACAGAAATTCTCCCTTTCACGAGGTTTCTCACGAACCAAGCCTTCTCCTCCGCCGACACGCCATTTGTTTTGAAGTCAACTGGGATTGAGTTCTCGCCATAGAAGCGAAATCTGTTCAAACCTAGCTTGGAAATCAGCTTCCATGGGATTGCGAGCCTGATCTCATCGCAGTTTTTCATCATAAAAGCGATCTCATTTCCGCTAACAATTTCAGCCGGAAACGAGAGAACAGCTTTTTGATCATCAAGGATAACACAAATTTTGCTTGGAGGAATCTTGAGGTTGGGCATCATAGAACTGGTTTTGAAGGAGATGTATTTATAATTTTTGAGAAGATTCTCAATAATGTTAATTCATTATAGATTTCTTTCGTCTCTGCTCTTATCCATTTTCTCCGCCTCTATCAGCTCTTTCAACTCCCCCTCATCCACCTCAAGAATGTAGGATCCAACGTATCCGCATTTCTTGCAGTGATACTTTCCTGTGTATCCTCCTGCATCCAATTCTATTTCCGTTGACTTGCAAACCGGACAGACGAGAATTCTCATCTTTGAAGATTGGGCTGAGAAAAGATAAAGTTAGTGGTTCTCAAAGGCTAAGAGGTTTGAATTAATGTTTGAAAAAGTGTTTTGAAAGTTTGAATTAAAATAATTAAAAGGATGTGGAGGTGGGATGGGAAGGCGAGAAGGATGCGATCTCAACTATTTTTTCTTTTTTAAGTATATAAAATCTGCCCTTATGAGATTTTGCCCGTCTCATCATCATACGATTTCCAAAATGATTATAGTCGCTTGTGAAGAACTTTTTGGAGATGAAAGTTGTCTATGTTTCGGTTCCGCTTTATTCCGACAAACTTCAGGAACTTAAACTCAAATCGGGAAAAAAGAAAACCAAGGAAGCCCTAGCGATCGCAGTTTTGCATTACCTTTCGTGCAATCAAGAAACCGAATAGAGCGGAGTAATTTAATTAGACAGGAGCTAGAATCTGAACCGGAATACTACAATTAAAACGAAAATTAAAACACTATTATTTTAGTAAAGAAGATGTAACCGAGCAGCACGAAAACGATCACATGCTTCAAACCTGATTCGATTTTACCCTCCCCCATCACGCCAGCTGTCAGTCCTGAGAAAAATCCTACCATCAGGGTGGTTTGGTAGAAGGTATCCCTTAGCGTAGTAAAATCAACCCCGGCAATAATTCCAGGCGGTAGATTCTCGATGCTGTGGAAGATCGAGATTATGTTGTTGAGCAGCACATAGGTTGTGTAGAGAAAGACGAAGAACGCAATGTAGATTATAATCGTATACATGCTCATCTGCCCCCTAATTCTGTCTTTAGCCTCAATTTCCATCTCAGAGTAGATGGAAGCAGTGTATAAGGCATCCCTTATACTCGGAGTAGATTCGATTGCCTTCACGACTAAAGATACCACTCTTGACACAACGCCACTCCTCACTCTCGTTTCGAGCTTCCTTAGAGCCTCTGTAACGAGTTCCCCCCATTCAACGTCCCTCTTAACTTTTGTGATCTCTTTGTTAAGCGTTCCGATCTCCATCGTTGTAACGTACCTCAAAGCCTCGACAACGTTCAAGCCAGCCTCATTCAATCCGGCAAGCTGTCTCAGAAAGTCGGGGATCTGGTTCTCAACGCTCCTTATCACTCTCTCCCTGTACTCGACGAAGAATATCAACGGCAGGAAGAGGGCTATTATCGTCCCGATTAGCACCGATTCCAAATCGATCCTGCCATAGCTGAGGGTAAAGAAAACGAGGGGTGGAATCACTAGGTAGAGGGACACCGCCCTTATGGTTAAAGAATACACGACTTCTCTAAAGGGAAGGAGAAGGAAACTCTTAAATCTGTTCAGAGCCCGTCTGTACTTTTTAACCTTGAACTCTCCTCCTTCTGCTCCATTAACTCTAACTCCAAGATCTTCGATAACTCTTTCCTCCCTAACAAACGATGCCTTTGGTTCTTTGGGCATCATGCTGAGAACCATATATATGATCATGATCGAGCCAACTGGCAGAAGTGTGAAAAGAGCAATCTTAAAGCCTGTTAGCACGCCGCCCTGCAAAATTTGAAAGACAACGAGAACGGTGAGGAAGAATAGAGGAGTGACTATGAACATCGCAAGATAGATCTCGGCGATAAGCTGGAGGGTCTCAAAGAATAGGCTGTGATATTTCTCTCTCTCCTCGAGAAGCTGTTCGGATTTGAGTTTGAGGTATTCTACAACATCTCCTCCACTTTCAACGACGTTCAAGAAGTTATCGAGGAAGTTGTAGAATCTGTCTGAGGGTGTGGTCTGCTGCACGTATCTCATTGCAGTCGCCATATCCTCGCCAAAGATCTCCATAAGCTCGACAATTTTCCCGAACTCCTTGCTCATTTCATCGAATATGTGTCTGTTCTCCGCTATGAACTTGAATGCTGCAGAGAGTTGCACGCCCCCTCTAGCCATTCCGAGCAACATGTTTACAGTATGCGGTAAGGCACTCTCGATCTTTCCTTTCCTCAAATTCGACATGTAGTAGGGGTAGGAGAGTATCGAATTCCTTATGAAGAAGTAAGCAAAGAGGGAGAATAGGACAATTGATAGAGCAAGATAGAATTCCGGATATTGGGAAAAGGGGTAGTAGATTCTTATTGGGATGCCAAAGTAATCGAAAGCTTCTATGGGTAGAATAACTCTGCCGAACAAGTACCCGAGCATGGCTCCAGGGATTATAGAGAGTAAGGCATAAAACTGGGCGATCGCCATGAATCGTGGAACCGAAACTGGAATTCTGGATTTCTCTATGGCCTTCTCAATCCCGCTGTACCTTCCGGGATTTCTGTCGTACCTCTTTCTGTAGAATCTAATGAACACTTTGGGAACGAATAGTCTGATTTTTTCCTGAGTTAATTGGTTTACTCTCTCTTCCCTTAATTTAAGCCCCCTTTCAACCTCCCTCTTTATCCTCTCTCCCCTTTTCTCTCTCCTGAACCTCATGCTCAAACCTTGACGTATTCAGGAACAAGTTCTTTGAACGCGGCATCGGGATTTCTGTAGTATGCATGAATTCTCTTCGTAACCTCTTTGAAACTCCTGATTCCCTTATCCTTCATTGCATCGAGATACAGCTTCCTTCTATTCAGCTCTGCCCTCACCGCCTCAAGATCCCCACCCATCGCCTCTGCAATCTTTTCTATTTTCTTCGAGGCAGCTACCTGAACGTGGGTGCCCAAAGCAGGGTCCCACCGATAAACCTGATTTACGAGAAGGTTTTTGTCAACGGTGTCGACTCCCAAAACCTCGTTGAACTCTTTGGTGTACCTCTTTCTTAATCCTCCCTTCACCCACATGAATTGAACCAGGGCTATATCAAGGAACTGAAGCATGCTTCTTGGAATATTCAAAGGCTCACTTTCAAGTCTGTAAATCATCTGGTTTATGTCTCCCGCATGAAGGGTTGAGTAAGCGGCATGCCCGGTTGACATAGCTTGGAAGAGCGTCAAAGCCTCTCTCCCTCTGACCTCTCCAACCACTATGTAGTCAGGCCTCTGCCTTAAAGCGGCTCTTAACAGATCGTACATGTCAATTTCTTCTCCTCCAACACCCTCTCTAGTAACGCCTGAGATCCAGTTGTTGTGGTAAAGTTTAATCTCTCTTGTGTCTTCGATTGAGATTATCTTCGCCTCGGGAGGAACGAACATCAGAATCGAGTTGAGCGTGGTTGTTTTACCGCTGGCAGTCTCACCAACGATAAGGGCTGAAAGCTTGTGCTCAATCGCAAGCCATAGGTATGCCATAATCTCTGAGGGAATCGTACCAAAGTAAATCAGATCTATCGGCGTTAAAGGCTCGGCCGTGAACTTCCTGATAGTAAAGGATGACCCTCTGGGGGTTATTTCAGTTCCAAAAGTTGCTTGCAATCTGCTTCCGTCAGGCAGGGTGGCGTCCAGCAAAGGATTCGCGATTGAAAGGTACTTCCCACTTTTCTGTGCAAGTTTTAGGGTCAGCTTATCAACAGCCTCCTTTGGAAGCGAGACGTTCGTCTCGAGATTTCCGTACTTCATGTGATAAACGTAGATTGGAATGTCATAGCCATCGCATGAAATATCTTCGATATAGGTATCGTTGACGAAGGGATCGATCACGCTATAGCCGAAGAACTCCCGGAAGAGATAGTAAAGCATTTTCGTGTAGAGTCTATTAGAAACCTCTATTGCGTACTCCTCAAGAATGTGATCGAGGTTTGCGAGCAGAACATCAACTTTGGATGGCAAGTCAACGGAAAAATCCCTTAAAATTAGAACTCTTCTGAGATCGGAAAATATCGAGCTGAGAAGCAGACTCTCATCCTTCGTCAATTCAGGCTCAACTATTCTGTAGCTAAGCCTGAAAGTCTCGCTATCCTCAACTATGAGGGTGTGAGCAAAGAGATCGATAACCCAATAATCGTCAACTACCCTCTGATTCTCCTTCAACTGAACTTCGGGGAGGATATCCTTTGCATCCACGATAATTTCTTTCTCTTTTAAAACTTCACGAAGGATATCGTAGTGTAGGCCAATTTTCTGATATTCCTCAGTCATTCAAACCCATTTTAGGCTAATTGGATAAATATTTTACTAATAATAATGGTGAGATTGCTTGATTTAGCTAACGTCTCCACTTGAGCTGGGAAAAAAGATGTAGGAGATTGAATTAAAAATTGATTATGTGAAGTAGTCCTTTGCGGTCTCCAAAGCAGCGGCAACCAGCCTTGCACCATTGGTGAGATCGTTGAGATCCAAAACCTCGACAGGCGAATGGATGTATCTGGCTGGCACGCTTATAACTCCAGCAGGAATGCCTGCTTTGGTTAGATGAATCGCTGTAGCATCTGTAGTTCCGCCGTCTGCGACCTCCATCTGGTAGGGAATCTTGTACTTCTCAGCCGAGCTTTTAAGCCATCCGATAACCTTTTTTGAGGCAATCAAACCCCTTCCAGATGCGTCAACAACCGTTATCGCTGGCCCAGAACCAAGCTTAACATCCATGTAAGCACTCTCAGCTCCAGGAAAATCCGCTGCAACACACACATCTGTTGCTATGGCAGCATCCGGCTCAATTGCAAAGGCAGATGTTCTTGCTCCCTTCAATCCCACCTCTTCTTGAACTGTGCCTACTGCGTAGATCGTTGCATCGCTTTTCGTTTGCTTTATTGCTTCAATCATCATTGCAACTCCCGCTCTGTTATCGAAAGCTTTTCCCGTAACTCTACTCCCTTTAAGCTCCCTGAACTCCCTATCGAGGGTTATTGGAGTCCCAACATCTATTCCCATCTCCAGAACCTCTTCCTTTGATGAAGCCCCCACATCTATGAACATATCGCGAAGCTCGATAACCTTCTTCCTCTCCTCATCCTTCATCAGATGAGGGGGCTTACACCCGAGAACACCGTAAACCTTCCCTTTCTCTCCATGCAACACCGCTCGCTGATTGAGAGCCGTCTGATCGAACCATCCGCCCAGCGTTGAGAAGCGAATAAATCCTTTGTCGTCGATGTACTTAACAATGAATCCTATCTCATCGATGTGTGATGCGATCATGAGTTCAAGATCGCTCCCGTTTTTTACACACACAACGTTTCCCATCGAATCTATTCTGATCTCGTCAACGAATTCCTCCAGCTCTTCCTTCACTATTTCCCTTATCTCATCTTCAAAACCGCTTACGCCATGAGCGTTGCTCAGTTTCCTGAGCAGCTCCTTTGCAGTTTCTAAATCCATCAAAACACCTCCTTAGTATTGCCCTATTCGAGTATCGCATGTCTCTCTTTCAGATCTTCCTCATCAAGCCCTTTCATGTTGAGGAGTTCGGCAACCAGAGCGTCGAGGAAAATCAGCGATGTCAGCTCGAACATCGTGCCTAAAGGAGCGAGCTTTGAGATCTTCTCATCTTTTTCTGTTTTGACCTTTCCTTTAAGCGTAACGACCACATCACTAAGCTTTGCAAGGCTGGAGTTTCTGTTGCTTGTAAGAGCAGCAACCTTGGATCCAACCATTGACTTCGCTTTCATCGCGATGTTTATAACGGAGCTCGTCTCACCCGAGCCAGAAATAGCAATTAGCAGATCCTCCTTTCGGATTTTTGGAGTTACCGTTTCGCCAACAACATAAACCGAGTAGCCCAGATGCATGAGTCTCATTGCAAACGCCTTAGCAACGAACCCGCTCCTCCCTGCACCCATGATAAATATCGTCTTGGATGAATTTATCGACGTTATGAGTTCCTCAATTTGAGAAACGTCCAGATCTTCCCTAAGGTTCCTTATATGGTTCTCTAAGTTCTTTAAAAACTCGATTATCAGTTCTCCCGTCAGAACTATCACCCCGGGCTACTCACGGCTTCTTATGGCTTCTCATAGCTTCTCATAGACTACTCGAGCCACCTTAATCTTTACTCTTGCTGCAATTTAAGGTTTTTTATTCTTACCTCATCAATAAAAAAAGTCCAATTCCACGCGCAAATTTAGCAATCTCATTTGAGAAATGCGGAAAGGATTGTGGAGGTTAGCTCCTCCGTCACCTCCTCGCTCGAACCACCGGAAAGGATTATGAGGGTTTTGGTTTTTGGTATCTCCTCTCTTATAAGCTCGGCAATTCTTTTGAAGCAATCCGTTGATAGATTCAGATCTGAAAGCTCCCCCTCGTGGGCATCCTGGCCAACATACCAAATGAGGACATCAGGAGAAAACTTCTTCATTGTGTTTAATGCCTCTTTTATGCAATCTACATATTCTTCTTCATCTTCGAAACCAAAACAGATTCTTCTACCGTCGGACGATTTCCCCACCTTTCCGCAGAAGCAGAAGTACATCGAGTTGGTATCATAGGCGATGTATTCGAAAACCCCTTCTCCATGATGACTGTCGGTGTCGAGGATTGAAATCTTTTTGAAACCTACTTCTCTCAAAACTTTGATCGCCAGATTGACATCATTTATGAAGGAATAACCACTGAACTTCTCTTTTGTTGCACCATGTCCGGTTCCAGAGGTGGGAACGAAAACGAAATCATGCTCATTGAGAAGTTTTGCAGCTGTAAAAACAGCCCATGCTGATTTAAAGGTGGAGGAGGACGCGAAAAATCTTTTAACTCTCTCGATCATGTCCCGAGAATGGATCTCGTAGAGGATCTTTTCATCGAATTTGAAGACCTCAGGTTTTACATAATCGAGCTTGAAACTCTTAATTGCCCTCTCAAAGCCTATAAGCCTTTTTGAAATCGCAAGATTCGTCTCCTTGATTTCTGGAGAGTAAACGATAGCGAATTTCAGTTTTATAGATGTCATCACCCTTCTGTTGTAGAAACTCCTAAATATCATTTTTGTAGAGATGGGATAGCATGAACGATAATCGTAATTCTCGAACCTCAGAGGAGTTCGTAAACGTCACTTTTCTACCTTCTGGAAAAAGATTGAAGGTGAAAAAGTATTTTACAATCCTTCAGGCAGCTCAGGAAGCTGGTGAGGGTATAAGGAGCATTTGCGGTGGGAAAGGGAGTTGTGGAAAGTGCAAGGTTGTACTTCAGAAGGGGGAGGTTGAGAAGAATCCCGAGCCGCATGAGAAATTCATTAAGGAAGGAGAGAATGCGATACTCGCTTGCCAGTCGAAAATTCTGACGGATGTGGAAGTCTTCATCCCGGTTGAGTCCAGATTAGAAAAACAGCAGATTCTTGCGGAGTTTATCGTTAAGGAGAAGGATTTGAGGCCGATAATTAGGAAAGAATTTTATGAGGATGCTTTTCTTCCTGAAATTATATCACAAAAGGGTTACAAGCTTGTTTTCAGTCCTGGGGTTGAAGAAGGAGGCCTTACCCTTGTGCTCAGAAACAACGAGGTTATTTCGGTTGAAGAAGGGGATACGAGGGATGAAGTCTTTGGTGTTGCTGTTGACGTTGGAACGACAACTGTGGTGGTATCGCTTGTTGACTTGAAGGATGGAAAGGTGGTTGACATCACTTCTGACTACAATGGCCAGATAATTTATGGCGAGGAAGTACTTTCAAGGGTTGAGTTTGCAAGGAGTAGAAAGGATGGCATGGACATCCTCCAGAAATCGATAATATCCACGCTGAACAATCTAATAGGGAGGATAATGGGTGGTTTATCCTCTGAAAGAATTTACGATGTTGTGATATCAGGAAACACACTTATGACCCATTTCTTCTTCAAGAGAGACATAGAGTATCTCTTTCAAACATCCGATCCAAAGCTCGAAAGGAAACCCTTCGTCGCAGAGGCGAGAGAACTCGGATTGAAAGTAAATCCCGAGGCGAAGGTTTTTGGCTTGCCACCCGTTGGGAAGTACGTTGGTGGGGATATAGTCGGTGATGTTCTCACGTCAGGCATAGCAAGCTCAAGCGAGATCTCGCTTATGGTAGATCTCGGAACAAACGGTGAGATTGTTATAGGGAGCGAAGGATGGCTGATCTCAACATCGGTAGCCTCAGGCCCCGCTTTTGAAGGATACGAGATCAAGAACGGCAGTAGAGCTGTGGAAGGGGCGATAGATCACGTAAAAATTGTTAATCCGGAGAGGGAGCCTGAGTATACCGTCATAGGAAATGTAAAACCGGCAAGCATCTGCGGAAGCGGGCTAATAGATTTGCTGGCAGAGCTTTTCAAGCATGGAATAGTGGATTTTACTGGAAGCTTGCAACCAAATCCGAGGGTTAGGAAGGGAGATGAGGGGAAGGAGTATGTTGTCGTTGAGGCTGAAAAAACCTCTGTTGGCAGGGACATAGTTTTCACCCAGAACGACATCGACACGCTCGTAAAATCGAAGGCAGCTGTTTGCGCTGGCATGAGCGTTTTGCTGAAAAAAGCAGGGATAGATATTGCCGACATTCAAAGATTCTACATAGCAGGAGCTTTCGGCTACTACATAAACATCGAAAATTCCTTTACAATTGGATTGTTTCCAGAGTTTCCCAATGCAGAAGTCCTTCAGATAGGAAACGGGGCTTTGGCTGGAGCCTACATAGCCTTAACCTCCGAAAGCAAGCGAAAGCTCACGGAGAAAATAGCCAGAATCATGACGTACTTCGATCTCAGTACAGATCCGAACTTCATGGAGGAATACAACGCCGCCCTCTCGATTCCAGGCAATCCAGAACTCTTTCCGACAATTTATTCAAAGTATGTTTGAGAGGTATCATGACTGGGTTAATCCTTGCTTTGGATGTTTTGGATGAGGAAAAGGCATTGAAGATTATAAGCAAAATTGATAGGTGGATTGATTTTGTTAAGGTGAATTATCCTCTCGTGCTTTCTGCTGGGGTTGGAGTAATAGGGAAGCTTGCCAAATATAAACCGGTAATAGCGGACTTCAAGATCGCTGACATCCCGTATACAAGCTCCTTGATAGCAAAAACAGCATTTGAAAACGGGGCGTTTGCCATAATCTGTCATGGATTCGTGGGAAGTGATACCCTCAAAGCGGTAAAGGATGTCGCACGTGAATACGGGGGAGAGGTTTATGTGGTGACGGAACTCTCCAGTCCGGGAGGAGAAGAGTTCCTCCAAAAGGTCTCAAATTCAATTGCGGAACTCGCCAAGGAAATTGGTTGCGACGGATTAGTAGCTCCGGGAACAAGGCCTGAGAGGGTGAAGGAGCTGAGGAGAATAGCGGAGGGTTTGAAAATAATCTGTCCGGGTGTGGGTGCACAGGGTGGGAGGGTTGAGAGCTTAAAGGGCTTGGCAGATTACGTTATAGTTGGCAGGAGCATTTACATGGCAAAGGATCCTGAAAAAGAGGCAAGAAGGTTTTATGAGTTGCTTAAGGGGTGATGAAATGCTAGACCTCATACCACAAGGCAGAATTTTTTTTGTGAAGATGCATGGTAACGGAAATGATTTCGTTCTTTTTGATGAATTCGAGCAGGAAATCATCCCAGAAAGAATCAAGCCCGAGCTCGTCAGACTTGTTTGTGATAGAAGATTTGGTATTGGTGCTGATGGAGTTCTCTTCGTTCAACCTTCCGCTGTTGCTAATGCAAGATTCAGGTATTTCAACAGTGATGGAAGTGAAGCTGAGATGTGCGGGAACGGTATAAGGTGCTTTTCCCGCTACATCGTTGAGGAAGGATACGCCAATCCTGGGAACATTAGAGTTGAGACTTTGGTTGGCATTCTCGATCTGAGGGTTGAAGCTGGGAAAGAGTACAAGGTAAAGGTGAACATGGGTACTGTGAAGACATCTCCAAAGGAAATTCCTGCGAAAAAAGAACTCTGGGGAGAGGAAATGGAAGTTAAAGGTAAAAAGTTGAAGGTTTACGCGGTTAACAGCGGAGTTCCGCACGTCGTAATATTTTTGGATGAAAATGAGCTTGGAAGTCTCGACATCATTCCGATTTCGAGAGAGATAAGGTACAACGATCTCTTTCCAGAGGGAACGAACGTGAATTTCGTCAGCGTTTCAAGGGGCGAGATAAAGATAAGAACGTATGAGAGGGGTGTAGAAGATGAAACGCTGAGCTGTGGAACGGGAAGTGTCGCCTCGGCATACGTGGCGTTGAAAAAAGGCCTAGTTTCGGAACCCGTGAGGGTTCATACTAGGGGGGGAGACCTCATCATTGAGTTCAAAAATGGGAACGCCCTCATGACGGGTGGGGCAGCTAGAGTTTTTGATGGCATGCTTAACCTCTCCGAACTGGGAAATCTCCATGAAAGATTCTAAGAAGATCAAATTCAAAAATAGGTTGGTTCTTTCTGCCATGGCCGGAATTAACGATCATAAATTCTGTTCAAGATTTCCTGCCGGTATGGTTGTTCTTGGAGGATTCAGTGCTGACAAAAAGGCGATGGAGGCCTCGAAAAAAGCTCGGCTAAGGGGTAGGAAGGAATTCATTTTTGAGGATCCGTTGGAGGGGATTAGGGGAGAAATAGAAGGATTAATCCAGAATTACGATAGGATGTTTGCCGTGAATGTTAGATCTGCGTCAGAAAAAGGTTATTTGAAGGTAGCGGAAATTGTCAGTGATTTTGGAGGGTTTATTGAAATCAACGCCCATTGCAGACAGCCGGAATTTCTTGAAATTGGATGCGGTCAGAGTTTGCTTGGAGACCCTCGCTTAATTTCGATTGTTGAGGAAGTCTCTGGAGTTTGCCCGACCATCGTGAAGATAAGGGGTGGGTTGCCGCTGGATTACAAGAAGCTTGCCGAGAATTTGAAAGAGGCGGGATGCCTCATCCTGCATGTTGATGCGATGATACCCGGAGGAAAAGCTGACTTTGGATTAATCAGAGAAATTTCGGAAGGAATTTTTACGATAGGAAACAACTCCGTTGTAGACGTTAAATCGGCGAAGAAAATGATTGAGAGCGGAGCTAAACTTGTCTCAGCTGCAAGGGCCGTTCTGAAGGATGAGAAGTTTTTTGATAGGTTGTTGGTGGATGAATTACTTTCTTCCTCTGTGAGCTTGGTCTATTAACCGTAGATAAATAAGTCTCAATATTAACTTTAAACCGAACTTTCAGAAAGCTTATTAGCTGTCAGCTTAAATTCTGCCCGATGAGGATCTCTCCGAGATGTCCATCATGCTTGCTTAACAGAGTATACATGGAAGCTACGTTATCAACGAACGATCAGAAAAAGATAGACAAAGCCGTGGAAGAGGCTTTGAAGATTATAGCAGAAGAGTATCCTAGGAAAGGAATAAATGCGATCATAGCAACTAGAATGCATCGCAGGGTTTACGAAGTTCTGGGAGATGAAGATCCCTACAAAAAGCTGAAAGATCAAGCAAACAAGATAACGATGCAGTATTTACCTGAAATAAAAAAGGCAATTGAAAATAGCAAAGATAGATTTAAAGCTGCAGCAAAAGCATCTATCATCGCGAACACCTTCGACTACGGAGTTATGGGTCATGAGGTTAGTGACTCGAAATTCCTTGAATTCTTTCTGGAGAAGTTCGAAGAGAGGCTTAAGATCGACGATTTGGACTTGATAATGGAGAAATGCAGGGGGAAGGTGGTCTATTTAACGGATAACTGCGGTGAGATAGTTGTTGACAGGCTTTTCATGGAAGAAATTAAGAAGCTGTGTGAAAGGCTTACGGTGGTTGTGAGGGGGAGGCCGATAATAAGCGATGCAACCTATGAGGATGCGATTTTCGCTGGAGTTGATAAGGTTGCAGATGAAATTCTGACAAATGGAAAGGGAGCGATCGGGATATTTGAACCGGAACTTCCGGAAGAGACTAGAAAAAGAATTTATGAAGCTGACATTATAGTTGCCAAGGGAATGGCGAACTACGAATGCCTTTCGGAATCGACTCTGCCAATTGCTTTCTTGCTAACCGCAAAATGTGAGCCGGTAGCGAAATCCATAGGGGTTGACGTGGGAGACATGGTTGCCATGTTGAAGGGTTGAGGAGATTTGGATGGAGATGGATGAACAAGTTGAGTTAAATCTTAGAGAAAGAACCCTTATAGATTTATTTTCTGCTTTTGAAGGAGCTTACGGTCCCTCTTTTGAGTGCAAGTACTATCCATGCCACTTCTCTGGCCAAGACTGCACTTTCTGCTACTGTCCCTTCTATCCCTGCTTGAATTACGATATGGGTGGCGAGATCAAGCTTACCTCTGAAGGAAAATTCGTGTGGAGCTGTCAGGATTGCTGGTTAATCCACGACAAGAAGTTTGCGGAGGATGTAATCCTAGCATTAAGCAGATTTCCCAGACAGAGGCTTGTTGAGGAAGATTGGTTTTTCTTTAACTCTATTTTGCAGGAACTTATTTACGGGGAGGTAGTTGTTAAACCTGAGGAAGGTAATTACAATCTTATGGAGGCTGTTCTCGCTGAGAAGGAATGCGAAGAATGCGAAGATCGCGATACAGAAATCCTAGCTGTAAGGCTTGATAATTTTAGCATTGGTTCGGTGAGAAGAATAACCAATTTGGAAGAAGCGGAAAATGAGGTTTTAATCCCGCTTAAGGAGAAGAACAGATACTATGGGTTTATGGATGGAGCCTATGTTGTGTGTAGAGGGAGTCTTAGATTGATTTAGACTAATTAGGTCAATCAAGCGATAGGGAATCTCAGCAGCGCTGCAATTCCGCCCAAAGCATTAAGCTGCTTACCGGGCTCAAATTCTGAGCTGACGATCAGAATTCTCCCAACCTTCTCGACCTCTTCGAGGAAGGAATCCACATCCCACTTCTCCCTTTCCTTCAAGAGGTATTCATCTGTGAGCAGCAAAACATCTATTGCTCCATAGCTGAAAGCTTTTTCAACCTCTTTCAATCCGTAAACTGCTTTTCCATCCTTTGAGATTTCTGCAAGGAGTTTTTCGATGTATTCTGTTTCCTCAGCAAGCCTCAAATCACCCACGATTTTCGAAATTATCCCCCTTTTCAGAACCTCAACGAACCCCCTTCTTCCCGTAGAAGAAACATCTGCTTTAACGAGTTTTTTAGCCAGCAAAGCCTCCCTCTGCCTTACAAACTCTATGAAGTCCTCCTTTGCAAATCCCGGGCCTGCTATGACAGCATACCTGAAATCCATGCTTTTGAGTGTGGAAAGAAGCTCTCCAAAAAACTCATTTCTGTAGTCAGCCAAGCCCTTCCCATAGCTTCTGCTGATCGTTGCTATCTCTTCAACCCCCCACTCTCTAAGCGCCCCGATAACAGCTTCGCCCTCTTCTATAACCACTATGATTATTTCGGGCCTCTTTGAAGCTTCAATAGCCCTCTCTATTCTGCGAAGCTGCTCAGCCCTCCATCTCTTTATTATGCTAACCTCTGTCCCAATTCCGATATTCAGCGTGTGGTGGCCGGAATCCTCGATGCCAGCAACTATGATTCCGGAAACTCTCAATCTGTTGGCGAACTTGTGAAATTCCACTTTTTCAACCTTTATTCCCAGTCTTACGGTGATCTTCTCCTTATCACTTCTCAGCTTATCGCTGCTCTCACTTATCCTCTTTGTATAAGCGAAAACAACGTCTCCCGGCTCGATTATGTGTTTAAGGTGCCAGATATCATCTAGATTCTCTGGAATAAGCTTTATTTCCCCTTCATTGCCTTTAAGTCGTTCCTCAACAACCTTCATTTCCTCACCTTCGGGGCTTTTTTAGCTCTAATCTTTCTCTCTGCCAGTTCCCGCTTGTAGTAGCTTATAGGATGATAGATACCCTTGCATGACTCATCGGAGAAGCAGTTGTGATATGTCTTCATGGTCTCGCATGAAGGTGTTTCGTATTCAGTTCCTTTCGCTCCGGCTATGTGCTCAACTTGATACCGAGTTTTATCCTCATCAAAGTCTGGAGCGGTCTTGTAGAGGCTGATGATTTCATCAACATCCATTCCAAGGTTGAGGAGAAAGGAGGTGAGGGCAAATCTAGCTGTATGAGGCAAATTCACGCCTGCACGCAAGTCAGCCAGAATTTTTCTCATACACGGCGGGAATTTTGAAATCTCGATTTTTTCAAAGCTAATCTTTGGTAAACTTTCTCTCTTCCTCGCTGCCTTAGCTTTGAGCACATCAATGTCTTTTTTTGCGATTTCAGGCACAAATGCAAGTTCCTTCTGAGAAAGCTTGATTCTGAGATGCTCCTCAAGGATTCTGTTAAAGTCTGTTCGATTGAGGGAGATGTATCCCCGCTTCAGCTCTCTGTTCAGCAATCTCCAGTTCGGTGATTTCAGCCGAACAGCAACTTTCAGATATGAAGAAACATGCACCTTAATCTGCGATTTAGATTCCGATCTTAATTCTGATCTAAACTTTGGTCTAAACTCTGACTTAACGGCTAGGTCTGAGGCTAAAAGCTTTAATATCAGAGGGTTTTCGAGCACAAAGCTCTTAGAATACCTCTCAGCTTCCTTTATTGCATACCTCCTCCGAACCCAGTCGTCAAGATTTGAAACAAGAATTCTCGAGTAAAGATAGCTGACGGCTGAGATTATCGCATCCTTTTTCCTTTTTCGGTAGAACTCCGTTGGGTGTTCAAGGAGACAATTTCTAAAACACTCGCTGCATGAAATGCATTCCTCGCTTAAAAACTCCTTTTCGCACTTTTTGAAACATGCCACATCGCAGTCAATACATAAAAAATCCTCGTGGATAGGACGAGTTTGAAACTCTTTTTCCTCTATTATTGCCTCCACAATTTCTCTTCCTTTCTCAATCCCCTCAGCTAAAACTCGATTGCTGGTTTCGAAGATTCTTTCAAACCCTCCAAATTCGTGTTCAAGGAAAATTCCTGTAATCTTCAAAAACGGGTACCTTGTTATGAGGGGAAGAAAGGGCAGAAAGGGTTTAGGGGATTTGGGCATGGGTCAGGGGGTAATATCTTATTTAGATTGTTCTTATTTATCTTGTTCCTATTCCGCCTCGATCCTTGGGGCGAGGATGTATTCCACCTTCACTTTCCCGCCCGCAACCTCGAAAGTCATTCTTCCGGGATAGTCGTTTCCGAGCCTAATCGTGAGCACGTCTCCAGGCGAGGCAACTTTAACGAATTCCTTCAGGTATTCTAGCGAGAACATGCTTCTAGCTTCCATTCCATTAAATTCCGCAAGCTCAGCCTCGCTGAGATGGAAGGTTATTCTGTCAACATCTCCCTCTGCCTCGATGAAGAAGCCTTCGCTGTTAGTCCTGAAAACAACGTGGTCACTTATCTTGTCCGCTGCCATAATCGCCTTTCTGAATTCTCCCGCATCCATCACGATTTTGGCAGGCAGATCGATCTGTGGAACCCTAGGCTCCTTTCTTATTGCTGACGGGTCGATTAACGAGACCGAATATCTCACACTCCCGAATTTTATCATCAAAGAGGTTTCATCAACAACCGTCAGCTCTACAAGTTCATCGCTCTTTATCGATTTGGATATGTCGAATATACGATTAACGTCTACTCCAGCTACAAACTCTCCATCGACGGAGTAGGATTGGAAGGATGAAGAGGGTACATCAACTATCACCATCGCAACGTTAGCTGGATCAACGGCTCTTGAATGCAAGCCTTCCTCCTTGAAATGAAATCTTGCCTCGCTGACGAGGGAAACCATAGCTTTTGAGACGGTCTTTAAAATTTCTCCGTTAAGAATCACCTCTACCATGAGCATCACCGTTTGTGAGAAGTCTTACGGAGATTATTTATAATTTTCTTCATGGCATAAATATGGTATAAATATGGCATAAATTAGGGATAAATTTCAGATCGAATGTCAGATTGGCAGCTCTAGCAGTAATGCTTTGCTTCCATCTCCACAATCTTTCCTCTCGGCTCAAGTTCTTCGAAAATCTGACCCTCGTACCGATAAACTTCCGTATCCTTAAGCAACCAGCAGTCAGGCGGCAATCCTGCTTTCATGCATGTCTGCGAGAGAAACTCTTCTGCATCGAAGTTAAACTCTATCGCCACTTGCGGTAAAAGCAAGCCTGAAAAAGCTCCCCTCTTCACTATCAGCCCATGCCTTCCGATTTCTACGTGTTTGGGGAGATCCTGTGGCTTTGCATCTATCTTCTCAGGAGGTGTGAGGACTGTAACCTCAACCGTTATGTCGTCCATCTCTTTAAGCCTGACACTGGGAAATCTTGGATCCTCGGTTGCAGCAGCTATTGCAGAATCGATAATTGCCTCATCAAGTCTTTTGTAAGGATAAGGAAAGCCTATACAACCCCTCAAATTCTTGTTCTTTCTTAAGGTGACGAAAACACCTCTCTTTTCGGCAAAAACACCCTCATATCGATCTTTAATAACAGTTCTATCCCTCAGGTAACTCTCTATCGCTCTCCTTGCGAGCTTAACAGCCTTAATTCCTTCTTCAAGGCTGAGCAATTTCACCATAATTTTCAATTCTCAGGGAAGGATATATTCTTTCCCATTAAAGTTTTAAAGCATTCCGGGAAAATCTTCTCATGCCCTTTCTTGGAGTGGATATTGGTGGCACGAACACAGATATCGTTCTATTTGATAAAGAGTTCATCCATTTGCATCACTTCTCAACAAAAGAAAAAATCTCAGAAATTTCTAAGATTGTAGGAAATCTTGAGAAAAAGTATGGAGCTAAAAGCTGCATCGGTTTGGCAGCTTGGATTAGGGAAGGTAAGATATTGAAGGCCCCAAATCTTCCGCAAATTATCGAGTTTGATTTAATCGAAAACGACGCAAATTGTTTCACTTTCTTTGCTGCAAGAAAGCTCGGTTTTAAGAATTTACTCGGAATTACGATTGGGACAGGCATAGGAGCTGGCGTTATTGTAAACGGGAAAATCTACAGGGGTAGAGGGCTTGCAGGAGAGATTGGCCATTCGGTAGTGGGAAACGAAGGCAGAAAATGCGTGTGTGGTGGAGAGGATCACCTTGAAGCGTACTTTGGTGGATGGGCGATAAGGAAAGAGACTGGAAAGGAAGCGAAGGAAATTTTTGAGGCTGATGAGAACGTAATCTACAAAATGAAAGGATTTGACCTTCTCTGCAAACAAATCGCCTCCGCCTCGATGCTCATGGATTTTGAAGCTGTAGTTTTTGGGGGAAGAATTGGGGCAAGGCTGAGCAGCGATAAGCTTAAGGAGGGGATATCGAAATACATCATGCCGGAATTCATGCCCGAGATCGTGACTTTGAAAGATGAGCTTGCGGTTGCGAAGGGAGCGGCAATCTTGGCAAAGGAGGGGTTTTAATGGATTTTATGAAATTGAAGGAGGCTGCGAAAAAGATCGTGGATATGGAGGTAAGAGGAGCTGCAAAGATAGCTAGATTCGCTGCGGAAACCCTTCTCGAATATGCAAAAAGCTTGGAAGGAGATTTCGATGGTGAGATGAGAAAGGCTGCAGAAATTCTCCTCAACACGAGGCCAACGGCCGTTAGCTTGTACAATGCCATCAACTACGTTATGCAATATTCTGGGAACACGGCTGATGAAAAGAGGGAAGATCTGATTAGAAGAGCTGAGGAGTTCATCAGATGGGTTGATGCAGCCAAAAAGGAGATAGGGAAGATAGGGGTGAGAAGGATAAAGGATTCTTCCACGATCCTCACCCATTGCAATTCCTCGGCAGCTTTATCAATAATAAAGGAAGCTCACAAAGCAGGAAAGGATATCGAAGTCTTCGCAACTGAATCGAGACCGAGATTGCAGGGCCATATTACGGTTAAAGAACTGAGAAAGGAAGAAATCCCCGTTACGTTAATAGTGGATTCCGCCGTCAGATACTTCATGAGGGATATAGACTACGTAATTGTTGGAGCGGATGCGATAACAGTCAATGGAGCCTTGGTAAACAAAATAGGCACATCTCAGATAGCCCTGGCTGCAAACGAATTCAGAGTACCTTTTATGGTTGCGGCTGAGACGTACAAGTTCAGCCCGAAAACTCTTGCAGGGGAGACTGTGGTTATAGAGGAAAGATCTCCTGAGGAGGTTGCACCAAAGGAGTTGCTCTCTCTTGGTGTAGAAGTAAGAAATCCAGCTTTCGACATAACGCCAAGAAGATATATAGATCTGATAGTGACCGAAATTGGAGCAATCCCTCCAGAGATGGCGTATTTAGTTATAAAGGAAAGATTCGGTTTTGAGCTTCCAACGGAAGAAGAGCTTACGCTTATGCCTGAGCACTACGATTGAGTTTTAATCTGTTTCTCGATCCCTTCCGATCTTCTTTCGCCCCTACCCCCTCACAAAATTCTTTATGAAGTAGTTCTTTAGATTTAAAGGATCCGAGAAGTAGAAGATCCTGGATCTACCGCAAGCCTTTGCCATGTGCTCGCAAATCCTTCTGAAGCTCTCGTCTCTTCCGAGCATTATGATGGAGAGCCTCGCATCAACGTTTCGGAGCAATCTAGCTTCTCTTATCGCGCACATTCCCGGAGAGATGTAGGGATTGAAGCTTGAAGTTGGCTCACCATCCGTTATAAGAAAAACCAATCCGGTTCCATCTGATCTCTTCAAAGCCTCTCTTGCCTTTTTTAAAGCTAAACCGATGTCCGTTCTTCCCTGCGGATACAGATTAAGAATCTCTCCCTTATCGACTTCTCTGGCTCGATGGTTAAAGGCTATAACCTTAAGCTCCTTTGAATCCCTTCGCTTTATAGCCTCCCTCAGGCCGATGGCAGACTCTATCGCCCCGACGAATTTCTTCCCTCGCATTGAATCGCTCACATCTATTAGCATGATGTAGATTATCTTTTCCAGATGCTTCGGCTCCCTCGCGACAATATCCTTTTCATCGAACGAGAAATCGTCTTTCAAAGCGCATTTAAGAAGTGTTTCGGAGATATCGATGTTGTCGAAGACGTGGGTGAAAGGATCGTAGTCGGTGAGGGAGTAGCTGGAGAAAACGGAAACACTCTTCTTCGGAATCTCCTCATCTCCAGGCCTTTTGGCTGGAAGCTCCTCAACGGCCAGCTGGATAACCTTTTCTCCGATCAGCCTTTCTGCTTTTTTGCTGAAAAGAATCAGTTTTCGGTATCTCCTCCTCTCATAACCCTCCACGTATCCTTCTTTCATCAGATCCTTTATTATCTCGTCTCCGAGGTTCTCGATCAGATCATCTGGGCTGAGATCATCCTCGGAAATCAAACCCTCCGTTAGCTCCTTTTTGATCTGTTCCCATGCCCTCTCCTTTGCCCTCTTGTACTCCTCAACCTTTTCAACCCATGATGCATCGGAATAACCAAAATTCGCCATGAGGTCTTTGAAAATTGTATCCAGAGCTTCGAAGCTGTCCAAGGTTTCGCTATTCTCCAGGTTTTGTTTGATGTAGTCCTTTGAACTAACGTTGCCCCCTTTTTTCATATAGGGGTTGAGTAGGGAGTAGAGTAGCTGGGAGACAAGCTCCTCGCTCAATCTATCTTCTTCGCGGCAAAGCTGGCATTCCGGCTTTTCCGCCTCAGCCTGCCCTTGCACACTCATATTTCCCCACATCAACTTTGGTTACAACTCCCGTGCATCTTCTCAGGGCTTCGAGCAGTATCTCGAGGGCGGAGCTGTATTCTGCCGGAGAACTTGCTATGCTGTTTACGAATGGGAAGAGATGCTCCGTGTCGGAGAACTCCGCTCTTTCGATGTTAATTTCGCCAAGCTCCGAAATATCTTCTACGATCCCTCTGAATTCCTCCTTGGGGATTTTAGAGTATATTTCCATCGAAGTTCGGTTTATTGCATCCTCAACCAAAGCGGAGATCACCTCATCCTTTGAAACATCTTCATAATCCAGCTCCATCCTGCTCCTCATCGCAAGCTTAACATTCTCGTAGTTTCTGCCGTAGTCGGCGAGTATCACAGCCTCTCTGTTCGCTCTCAAGGCCGAAGCCTTTACGTGATCGAACAGCTTTATCGTTGCTCTACAGGAAGGCTCAACCTCAATGCGGTTGGCAAATCTGCTTCCATCCTCGGCCCTTGCAAGTCTCACAGTTCTGGCAAGAATTCTGAGATGCCAGTCGGGCAATAATGGTCCATCTTTCAGCCGCATGTTTCTCAATCCGATGAGAATTTCTTCCTCCAGTGTTTCTGGCGGGCCGATGAATATCTCTTCCATTCTGTCGAGCAGAGGCTCCTTTATGTCTGCCGTTCCACGGTAGTTTGCTGGATTCGTTGAGGAGATGAATATCGTATCTATTTTTAAGGGTATTATGTCTCCTTCCGGGGTTGTAATCTGCTTTTCTTCCAGCAGTTCATGCAGAAGAGTCTGCATCGCTGAAGGAATCGCCCCGAGTTCGTCAACGTAAGCTATTCCGCGATGCGCCTTCAAAATTCTGCCGGGTGTGAAGACTTCAGGAGAATCGATGTCGTAGCCTTCCCTTATCTTCTGGATGCTCAGCCCACCGATAAGCTGTCTTGTGGTCATCATCGGATCTCCCAAAATTCTCACCCATTTTCTTCCAACCCACGTGAGCTCAACCTCGTTATCCTCAAGCAAGGCTCGCTTGCACGAAAAGCATACCGGCTTGGTAGGGTCATCGTTGATCTTGCATCCCTTTACCGCCAAAATCTTCTCCGGCAAAAGCTTTGCAATAGCCTTGGAAAAGGTGGTTTTCCCGTAGCCCTTCATTCCCTTAAAAAGGATGTTTGATCCGCTAATCAGAGCGTTTTTGAGCATCTCCTTTTCGGCCTTCTTTCCGATTATCTCCGGAAATGGGTCTGTTCCCCTTTCTTCGAATTCGAGAAGGCTCTCTCGCAGATAATCGGCAACGCTTAAAGAATGATACTTTGATAACTCACCATCCCATATATCAACCTCTTCACCGTTAAGAATGAACCGAGGGGCATTTGATTCGGTAATCGTGACATCTTCGAACAAATAATCCTCGACTCCGGCCATATTTGTTATTTGAATTAGGATTATATGTTCCTTTTGGTCAAAAGTTTTCTTTTGCTTTCTTAAAAATCTTTAAATTATTTTTTAACGAATTTAAAAATGGTGGCCCATTTTTTATAGCTCTTTTTGTAATTTTCTCAAAAGGAGAAGGAGAATGGCAAATGTTGAGATTCCAACGGCAGCCATCCCGACATCGCCATTCAGCTCCGCTATGATATCGAAGAACAGAAGGAAGGGAGTAAGCAGGCCCAAAATAAGGATGAACGTTTGTTTTGGCTCACTTTTTAGTCCCTCTAATCTCCTGTAAAGCTTGATGATGAGATAGATGGCCGCAACACAGGGGATAATGGCTGGAATCGCGGTCTCAGGAACTAAGAAAAAGAAAAAGAACATTGAAAGGGTGAAAAAAGCACCATAGATAAAATTTTTCGAGCTTGAAGCTGATATTGGGGCTGTGCTTGAAAATGGCGAAGTCGTTTTGCGAGTTAATTTTTGAGCGAGCTTTATGAAGTAAATGGCGATTAGAAAGGCCAGCAGATACTGAAAGGGTGGTGGGGGATAGGGATTAAGGAAAGCGAATATGACCAAGGAAATGAAGAGGAAGAGGCTAAAGATTAGCTTCATACCTTTGGAAGAAAGAAAAGGCTCCTCTCGATATTCTGCATGGAAAACGTGGATCAGAAGGATCGGAATGGAAATGCTGAAAACAGCGTGAAAGATCGAGAGCCAAACAGCCCAGACGAAGTTCACTCCGGCGAACCTTCCGTATTCAGCAAGCTTTCCCAGATCAATCCAGTGGGGATCGAAGAAGGATTTAACTGCCAAACCCTCCTCAGCTATGCCGTAAGCGATTCCCAAGAGCATAAGGCTTGTGAGATTTCCGCCCCATCTGACCCAAAGCTCTCTGACGAGCAGAACTCCGCTTCCGTAGAATCCCCAGAGGAATAGGAAAGTTAATGGGTTTAAGATCTCTAAGGGAGGCGTTGAGCTGCTTACGACCTCTCCTATGAAAGCCGAGAGCAATGATAGCTTTATTGCGATTTTAGTTTTGCTTTTAGTTATCCAAAAGCTTTTGGGCATCCAAAAGAGGTTAAAAAACAACCAATAAAACCTTATGGATGAGGTAAGGTGAAGTTAAGGAGAAGTAAGCATGTCTAAATTTAGCATGTTCAACATGATTACGGGTTTAAACATCCAAATAAACGAAGAGAGGGCTGAAGAACTTGGGGATATAATTGCAAGATTGAAATACAAACCAATTTCTTTCGACTCGCCAGAATTTTTCCCCGAGGAAGAGTACTATTTGAATTATGTATTCTTCACCGTTGCAATAGATCATCGAACGCATCCCCTGCCGAAAAGATTTGAGGGGATTGTAGACGGAAAATTCTATCATGGCTCGGACTTGCTTTTCGCTTTGGCGAGAAAAGCCCAAAAGGATGAGCCGGATCTTTTCACCGCTGAAAAAATGATCAAAATTACTGAAAAAGACATCTCAAGGATCTTCAGTGTGGGTGATGTCACGATTAAAAATCCGGCAGAGAGGGCGCATCTTTTAAGGGATTGCGCGAGGAAGCTGATCGATCATTATGAAGGTGATTTCAGAAGTTTGTTAGAATTATCGGAGGGATACCTCATCAGGGAAAATGAGATGGGTATTCTCCAGCAACTTAGGATATTTCAGGCTTACAGAGATCCGTTAATGAAGAAAAGCTATTTGCTCATTAAGATTTTACGAAGACAGGGGTATTTTAAAGCTTTAGACATGGAAAATCTCAGCTTTCCGGTTGATAATATCTCGATGGAGGTGGCTTTGAGGAGCAAGTTAATCGATGCAGGTAGGTTGGCGGAGAAAATTCAAAAAGGAGAACAGCTGGGTGAAATGGAGGTTGAATCCCTTAGAAATGCAACCAGGCAGGCGTTTGAGGTGGTATCAAGAAAATCAAAGATCCCTCCTGACATCTTGGATGATTTGATCTGGACTTATGGCAGAGAGATTAATGAAATCGGAAAAATCGAAGAGATCGAGAAAATCAGGACACCCTTAGATAACAACATCGAAAACAAAAGAGCTCTGCAGGATTTTCTTGTTTTTATAGGTGGCTTCGAGGGGGTTGAGCCACCTATAAAAAAGCTTAAACTTCCAGAAACTTGGTATTTTTAGGTTGGTAAATTAGGTTGGCAGGTGTCCGGTGCTAACGGTTCTGTTGATATTCTTATCGTTCTGTCAATGGAGTCGTATTTTTCGATAATTTTCTCTTGATCCCTTTTTCTGAATCCCTGCAAACATCGGAAAAGCCAAAGTTAGGGATATGCAGGTTATAGGATAATGGAAATAAAGATCCCTAGGATCCTAAGCTTGACCGTGTTCTCTTGTCAATAAATATTTAAACACTTACGAAACATTCAAATATGAATTACATGAATTACATGATATTCATGAAAAAGGTGATCGCATGAAAATAGGTGATGGAAAATATGTATTCGGGATGGTAAAGGTTGGAGAAAGAGGCCAGATTGTTATACCTAAGGAAGCAAGGGAGAAATTCAATATAAAGCCCGGAGATAGCGTTATAGTTTTGGGAGATGAAAATAAAGGCGGAATTGCGATTGTAAAAGCGGATTTGATAAAGAGCTTAGCACTGAAAATCTTGGAAGGTGTGGAGGGTTCTAAGGAGGGTTTTAAGGAGGCTTTGGAAGGAAGGGAAAGTAAGGGAAGGGAGAACTCAAAGTTAGAGGATGGGGAGATAAAATAAGATGAGGTAGGCTGGAAGATGAAGAAAATGAAAATGGAAGAATATGGTGTTGAAGAAGCAAGGAGTCATTCAAAGCATGCGGCAATGTTCTCGTTTTTGTACAGACCAATTCTGAAGGATTTTGAGAAGTTGGAAGTTAAGGGCAGATTACTTGAAGTTGGTTGCGGATCCGGCATATTGGCTGTAAAAATCGCACAGAAGTTTGAAGTTGAGATTACAGCCATTGACATCTCTAAATCGATGATTGAGGTTGCTAAGGAGAATATTAAGAAAGCCAATCTTGAGGGCAAAATTAAACTGGAAGTTGGAGATGTTCACGATGAAGACTTTGTTACTAGACTTGGAAAATTTGACTGTGTTTATTCAACATTCTCCCTTCACCACTGGGAAAGCCCCGTAAAAGCTCTGAATAATCTTTATCCCGTTCTTGAAGATGGGATGATTTACATACTCGATGCCAGAAAGATTTGGATGGGTTTTATTGGTGTTAAGCCATATTCTGAAGCTTACAGTGTTGGAGAACTCAAGGATATTATAAAAAAGACGAAGTTCAGGAGGTTTGAGATTAGTAAGAGGTTTCCGGGCTTGGTTTCTGTGGTTCTGAGGAAATGAGGTCTTCTCTTTATCGTTGTACTTTACCCTTGTAATTCACTCGATTTACAAATCCGTTCTGTGATCTCTCTTTTGGAGTTGAAAAAATTAGGTATAAAGAGTTAGGCAGCATACCAATTGAGAATCGCATAATTCACATATGTCTGAGCATCAACTCACTCAGTCTCGAGAGTTTGTAGTATTTGTGGTGTGTCCTCGTCTCCTTTTTCGGCTTGGCTCTTCTGTGCTTCCTCTTAAGCACTTTTGAGTCGCAGTACGCAAGCAATCCAAGCTGGACAAGCTCTGTAAGCAATCTTCTGCACTCATCAATCTTCATGGAAAAAGTTCTGGAGATAACGCCAGCATGTTCGCATCCGGCTCTACGGAAAAACTGGAGGATATCGAAAGTTGCATCGCGGCCAGTAAGACTGGCGAGGTATTTATCGAAGGCATCTCTGATGCTTCTCATAGTGTGTTCTCCCTCTTTTGTAAGCTCGTAGTAGGTGTGATGCTTTCTAACTTCGTAGCTCAGCTTAAACCTCGCCTCACTACGCTTTATGGCGGAGCCACGGGTTCTTTCGATGAGTCTAAGACTCTCCAGCTCTTTTAGCACCCTCTCGATCTCCGGCTGATCCATTTTGAGCGATTTTGCTATGGACTTCGCATAGTCAATGTTTGCGCGGCGCAAATGGAAGAGTACATAGATGTGCAGCGGTTTTAATTTGAAGTCCTTGAAGTTATTCCCGCTCATACTGCTCATACTTATTCCTTATCTCCTTTGCTATCTTCTTTCCTTCCTTGGTCAGCTCAAAATACTGGCCGTGTTTTGCTGTTTCCTTTGATCTCGCCTTTATTTTTATCCATGGTTTTATGCTTGAAGTCGGTGTGTGTTTTGGAAGAGTCTTTCCATCTCTCCTCTTTACAAGGCCCATCTCGCGGAGCTTTATGCAGGCTTCTTTTATATCTGGTGGACCAATATTTGTTCTCTCTCCGAGGAGTCTTTTCCTCATGAGCTTGGGAGTGTCAGGTCCAAAAATCAAAAGATGAAGCAGAATTCTCTTTAATAGATCGTCTGTAACATCATTGTTGGAATCGTTGATGGAGCGATCGAATTTGTTCAATTCCATACTCACCCCGTTCGGGTATGTGAAACGATTCTCATTATGGTATTTAAATGTAGGCGTATAAATTCAATTAACTGTAGGAAAATCTCAACAAATTTTAATTCATCCAGTCCAAATCTGGTTATGAAGCTTTGCAGCGCTTGTTTGCTTGGAATAGAATGCAGATACGATGGTAAAAGTAGTTTTAATGAAAAGATTGTCGAGCTGGCAAAGAGAGAAATTCTAATCCCAGTCTGTCCCGAGCAGCTTGGCGGTTTGCCAACTCCCAGAGAGCCGGTAGAGCTAAGAAATGGTAGAGCAATTACCAAGTCTGGAAAGGATGTTACCGATTATCTTGAGAGGGGTGCACGACAGGTTTTGAAGTTGGCAGAGTTGTTTGGCATCAAAGAGGCAATTATGAAACAAGGAAGCCCGTCTTGTGGGTGTGGTAAAATTTATGATGGCTCTTTTTCCGGTAGGCTTATTGAGGGAGATGGAATTACGACGGCCTTGTTGATGAAGAATGGGGTAAGGGTGACGGCTGTTGAGGAACTCTGAGAAGTGTTGCGGGTTTACAACAGCAAAACGCCAGACATCGGAAAACATGAAATTCGGTAAGGATACTGCGAAAATTCGTAGAACTATTACCCGAAAAGCATATAAATTCCCTTTTCGTAGAATAATTCATGGAATATGAAACTCACATGAGGAATGCTGAAGAGAATGTTAGAGCAGCAATGCATGCATACAAGATGAAATGGAACACTGTTGTTGCTGAAACTGCTTTTAAGGCCGTTGAACAGGCCATTGAGATGCACGCTGCTTTGGAAGGCATACACATGAGAAGTCATGCAGAGAGGATTGAATTTGCCGATGAAAGATATCCGGAGGTTGCTAAGGTGTTGAGAAGATTAAGGAGAAATTACGGAGATTTAGGTTACGACGGAATCAATGGAGAAAAGGCAACAGAATCCATAGGTTTGATGAAAAGGGCTTTGAGAACAATAGGGGAGGTGATAAACTTTGATTTCGAAGAGTGGTTTGATTGAATTGTTTAAACTCTCAAAACTCTTTGAGAACACCAAAGCAATTGCAGGAATACTCTTTGGGAGCATGGCAAGAGGAGATTACGATAGAAGCTCTGATGTTGACGTACTGCTGGTATATTCTAAAAAGGATGAATTGGAGAAAGACAAAGCAATTTTTGATGAAATATCTGTAATAGAGGGTAGAGAGGTTCAAATAGTCGCAAGAACCTTAGATGAGCTTGAAAGGAGCGATAAGGTTTTCTTAAGAAATGTGCTTAGAGAGGGCATAATACTATTTATGCGAGAGCCACTGGGTTTTAGAGCTTATGAATTGCTTAAACTCAAGCCTTACCGCATTTACACTTACAGCATGGAAAATCTTGATGTTAAGGATAAGAAGAAGTTGCTTTCAGCCCTTTACGGCTATTCAACAAAGAAAAAAGTTGGAGAGAAGGAGTATAGATACGTTTACCACGGGATAGTTGATGTTTTGAAGTTGGGTAAAAACAGCATTTTAGTTCCGGAATCGGGTGTTAAGGGGGTTGAAGAGCTGTTTAAAAGTTATGGTGTTAAGCTCAAGAGTCTCAAAGTTTGGCTGGAAGAATAAATTAACCCTTGTGGAAAGAAGTAATCAAAAACCAAGAGGAAGGAGTTGGATAGTTAGAATTACTGACAATGGGGGATGCTTATCACGATTTCACCGTTAGCAATAGCATTCTGGATAAAACCATCAATTGGCTCTTAGGGGGGAAAAGTTTAGCCCAATAAAAGTGGGGCCGGTGGGATTTGAACCCACGACTGGCGGGTCTCTTCGGGTCAGCGCTCCAACGGATCATCATTGCTCAGCAGACCCGTCTATCATCATTACCGCTGGAGCCCGCCGCGCTTCCTGGCTACGCCACGACCCCTTCAAACTGCTATCCTGTGCTAGCTTGAACTTTGGATACATTTGAATATAACTCTTGCGTTTGAAGAGTTGGAAAGCTAAAGCTGAAGGACTAACTTGGGCATTTGATAAATTTACTCTGTGATGCAGAAAAACCCACCCATTTATTAGGAATGGGTAGACTGTAACAACATGGAGAGCGCGGATGATCTCAGAGAGATATTGGGTAGAATTGAGGAAAAACTGATATCTGCTGGAAAAATATACTCCGCATTACAATTTCAGATCTGGCTGGTTGCTATGGTTCTATATTACATAATATAGGGTCCTTACAAAACTAACCCTCAGCCAATCTCTGCAAAGCCTTCTTTTCC
>JACDNU010000006.1 GCA_017656505.1 Archaeoglobus sp.
CTACTGGAAGGCCGAAGGGAGTTTTCTTCACGCACAGGCAGATAGTTTTGCACACGATAATTGGAGCCCTCACATTCTCCGGCTATGATCCCGATCTAAGCTTCACATCCGACGATGTTTACATGCCTCTAACGCCAATGTTCCACGTGCATGCTTGGGGAGTACCTTACATAGCAACACTCAGGGGCACGAAGCAAGTGTATCCTGGCAGATATGAACCCCAAATGCTTTTCAAGCTGGTTATGGAGGAGAAAGTAACGATAAGTCACTGCGTGCCAACGATTCTTGCAATGATAGTGAATGCCGTGCCGGAAGGCTTCAAGCTTCCGGGATGGAAGATGGTGATAGGCGGCTCCCATCTTCCGAAAGGTCTCGCAAAACGTGCGTTAGAAAAAGGGATAATTACAATGGCCGGCTATGGGTTAAGCGAGACGTGCCCCTTGCTCACACTGGCAGCGCTAAAAAGAAAGTTCAAGGATGTAGATGAGGAAACGAAGATTGATTACAGAATTAAAGCTGGACTTCCTGTTCCCTTCATATATCTCAGGATCGTGGATGGCGAGATGAATGATGTCGGCACTGGGGAGATGGGAGAGATAGTTGTCAGGGCTCCCTGGCTGACGCAGGCTTACTACAAGGATGAAGAGAAAACGAAGGAGCTATGGGAAGGAGGATGGTTGCATACCGGTGACATAGGGACTATGGATGAGGAAGGCTACCTCGAGATCAGAGATCGTATCAAAGACGTGATAAAGAGCGGCGGAGAGTGGATCTCCTCGCTAACCTTGGAGAATCTAATCAGCCTTTATCCGGGTGTTTCGGAGGTTGCCGTAATTGGTGTGCCCGATGAAAAATGGGGTGAGAGGCCGCTTGCAATAATTGTGCCTGAAGCCGGAAAAAGCCTCAGCGAGGAGGAAATCAAAAACCACCTCATGAAATTTGTGGAGGAAGGAAAAATAACGAAGTGGGCTGTACCCGAGAAATACGTTTTCGAGGAGAGCTTGCCAAAAACTAGCGTTGGAAAGATAGATAAAAAACTACTAAGGGAGAAATACAAAAGTGGTTGAAGGCTATAAAGCTTTAAAACTACAAAGCTAAATTACAAAGCTAATAATACACCAGTGCCTGCATGGGATTTAAATATTTAAACAATCTTTTTTTGAGGCAATAACAATAGGGAGAGCATTCCATGGATGAGGCTAAGCCCATCAAAATACCGAAGAAAATCGGAATAGCTGGTGCGGGACTCGCCGGTCTGCTCTCGGCATTGTGGATAAAAGAGAAGAATCCTGAAGTTGAAATAGAAATATTCGAAAGGAGAAAAAAGGACAAATACAGGATTGATTGTGCAGAAGCTCTTCTTGACCAGAGAAAAGCATTTGACAGAGTTGGCGAGCTAGTTAAGCCTTTTATTACAAACAAGCTCGATAAAGTCGTCTGGAAAATGGAACTGGATGGAGAGTACAAGCTATCAACGATCCGCTACTCTCAACCTCCCTGCTGGATGGTGGATCGACTTTCATGGCAGCGGGATCTGATGGAGAAAGTTGAACGGCATGGAGTTAGTATAACTTTTGGAGAGAGAGTCGATCCAATAAGAATTTTAGACGATTTCGATTTAGTTGTCGACGCCAGAGGAACTCAATCGAGAGAATATTTCGCAAGTGGAGTTTACAGCGTATTTTCCGGAAACTTCGAAAAGATTGCAGATACGACCATATCAGAAATAAGAGAGGATTCTAATGTCTATTACTGGATTTTTCCGATCAACGCAAAATTAGCCAACATCGGGTGTGGTACATACTTCGATTTCATTAAGAGGAGGGTCCTCGAGGAATACATTTCCGAACTAGAGTTCAACCTAGACGAGGAGATAAAAAGAGGTGCCGGGCTCGTTGATATTAGTTATGGGGCTATGCTCCATCACGGCGAGGAAAAGGTGATTGCCGAACAGGTTGACGGAAAAGGTATAGTTAGAGTTGGAGACGCTGCCGGCCTTGCAGATCCCTTGAGCGGCGAAGGGATGACCGGAGCTATTTCTTCAGCCTTCTGGCTGGCCTACAGCATATCCAGAGGAGACCATCTTGATAATCCTGACTATCTTGCCGAGTATGAGAGGAAAGTTAGAGTTGAAAACGAATTTCTCTCGCAAACGATGGCGGCAATGGAGGCGAGAAGAGAGCATTACAGAGATTTCGTAAAATTCATGAGTTTACTTGATGGTGTAAATGGAAAATACCTAACCTCAAAACTTTTTGTTCTGAGATACCCCATTAGGGCTTTAAAACTGAGGTTTATGTGATTTCCAGAGGGTTACTCACGCCTAGCTTCTAACAAATAAAAATCAGCAAAATACTTAAATAACTAACCGGTAAGAGACCAAACCGAGATTATTAAACTAAAACTAACAAACTTAAATCAAAATCTCAGGGTGATTGGAATGGCAAGGTTTCCGGAAGCAGAGGCAAGATTGTTTAACGTAAAGATATGCATGAAATGCAATGCAAGAAATCCGATTAGGGCAACCCATTGCAGAAAGTGCGGTTACAAGGGACTTAGACCGAAGTCCAAGGAAAGGAGAGGGAAGTAAATAACCCAACATCCCAACCATCAACTCTTTTACTCAATTATTCCTCTAAAAATTAAAAAAGTTAGCAAACTATTTTGCTGCGACCTCTTTTGCCTTTACTTTTCTCTTTTCAAGAACTTTTTTGATCGGAGAAGTCATAACCGGCTTCTCCTTCAACAGTCCCTCTGGCCTGTAAACGAGAATCACCAACATCACAATTCCGAAAAGAATGTACTCAAGCCAAACAGGATCGAATGGCAGGCCAAGAGCTTGGACTATCTCAAATTTGTACGTGATAAGGAAAATTCTCGCTACAACAAAGGCTGAAACTCCAACAAAAACACCTCTCGTGTTACCCAATCCACCCAGCAGAATCATCAGGAAGGGGTAGAAAGTCCATTCAACCCTGCTGAAGTTTGTTGCGATTACATTTACAGAGAACATCGAGTAAAGCGCCCCTGCTAAAGCTGCGATCGCAGAGCCGACAGCAACCGTCCTAATTCTCAGATTCATGATGTCTTTGCCATATGCTCTCACTACTGCATCGTTCTCCCTCATCGCCTTCAAGAGTCTTCCGTATGGTGAGGTGAGCATTCTATTCACAACATAGTAAACCAGCAATGCAATACCAACGATGATTAAAGCGAAAACGAAAAGTCTCTGCTCTCCTGGGATGAATCTCAACACATCCGGAACTGTTACGCCGTAATATCCTCCGATAAGGTCCGGGTGGTAGTAGCTAACCATGAAGACTACCTCGCTTATAGCAAGTAAAGTAATTGCGAGATAATCCTCAGACAGCTTTGCACTGGGGAGGATAAAAAGCGCCCCAGTAACGGCCCCAAGAATTGCAGCTATCAGAAGACCGAATATTAAAAGTGCTATTCCTATCAAGGGGTTTTGCGCGATTAGATCGTTCATGGTTGTTTTTACAACACCACTGGCATCTATTATCTGACCCGAAACACCAAAGATTACCATTAGAATTCTGTTCACTATGCCCCCTATCGCAATTGCTCCCATCAAGACCGCGAAAGCCCTCCCGAAATTCGGAATACCGCCAAAGCCGTATTCGATGTTGAGACTAAGACCAACGATTAGGTACAACCCAATCCATATCACTATGTTCAAGATGAGAAACTCGCCAGCCATTTGATCCTCCTCCATTTTATAGAAACTATGCCTCTAGGCGCAAGAATTAGCATTATTACTAACACCACAAGAGAAATAACCCTGCTGTAAACCAAAACAGAAGGTCCAAAAACCTCGGAAAGATTGAATGTAACAAAGGATTCTGACATTCCAACGATATAGCCCCCAAGCAAAGCACCGAATATGCTTCCTAAGCCGCCAACGATGCTAGAAGCAAAGATTGAAACAATTATTATGCCCCCAGTCATGGGGACTATTTCTTGCCTGAAGGGCAGCAAAACTCCTGCGGTGGCTGCTAGTCCAGCAGAAAGAATCCATGAAACAGTTCGAGTTGTTTCAACGTTCACTCCCATAATCTCTGCGAGGTCTGGATTTTCCATCGAAGCCCTCATCGCAACTCCAAATTTCGTCTTATAAAGCAAGAGGTAAAGACCGAAAAGAATTAACGCGATAACAAGGACTGAAACAACAAATATTCCTGAAAGGAAACCTACGGGGAAATCATAAGGTGTGAATATGAATCGTGTGGCACTCTTTTTAGTTACCATTCCGAGATAATCAGAATATGCTCCCATTATACCCAACAGAATTAGATCAACAGCGAGAGTGGCTATCATTAGTATGACTATCTGTGCACCTCTGCTGATAAGTGGCTTCAGAACTCCTATGTAGACCACAAGCCCTAAAACACCGCCAAAAATCAATGCAATCGGAATCGAAAGGTAAGGATGGATTCCATAGAATCTGAGCAGTGTTAACGCAAGATAGCTTCCAAAAACGGCAAAGGAACCTTGCGCGAAGTTTGGTACACCTGTTGTAATATAGGTCATTGTAAGTCCAATAGCAAGCAAAACAAGTAAATTCGAGTAAATTATCGCTCCTTCAAGGACGGACATGGTCGCCACTACAACCGAAAGTTTTTAAACTTTTAGGTTTATCGTTAGCACATGTCATGGAAAAAATTAGTTTTGGTAATAGCTATTGCGGCACTGCTGATGGCATGTGCCGGCGAGCAACCAAAACCGACCCCAACTCCAGCCCCGACTGCAACGCCTGCCGCTACCCCAACTCCCACACCAGCTGCAACTCCAACGCCAAAACCTTCTGTAGTTAAAATACCCATAGGTGTTCTCGCAGATCTTTCTGGGCCTTTAACGACCTACGGCCAAGACATTAAAGCGACCGTAGAAATAGCAAAAGATGATATAAACAAGTACTTCGAATCTAAAGGCAAACCATACAGAGTTGAGCTTTACGTTGAGGATACGAAAGTAGATCCAAAAGTTTGTCTGGATAAGGTACAGTCTTTGCATGGTAAGGGCGTAAGACTCATTGTAGGTCCGATGGGAAGTGGTGAAGTAAAGAACATCGCTCAGTATGTAACTTCGAACAAGATAATAATCGTCTCGCCATCTTCTACAGCTATTCCCAGTCTGCTTGGAGTGACCAAGCCTGAGGAAAAGAAGTTCATCTTCAGGTTTGTTGCAACAGATGACTTCCAGACTCAGGCAATTGCCAAAGAAGTAGCTGATCTTGGTATCAAAGGTGTTGTAATAACTTATGTCGGAAACGCTTGGGGTAAGGGCCTGGCAGATGCTAGCCAGCCTCTCTTCAAAAAGTATGGAATAGAGGTAGCAAATGTTGTTGAGTATCCAGATCCTCCACCGGCAGACTTCTCACCCTATCTAGGCACGCTGGAGAACAGCGTTAATGACTTGGTGAGCAAGTACGGTGAGGATAAGGTTGCTGTCGTCGCATATAGCTATGAAGAAGCATACACAATGCTCTCACAGGCTCCAGCAAACTCAGTATTGCTGAAAGTCATGTGGATCGGATGCGATGGAACAGCAAAGAGCGGAAAGATAGGCGATGTCTGCGATAGAGTGAATGCAGTTAAGATGTATTCAACGCTCTTCGACTCCAAAGGAAAGAGCTACGAGCAGCTCAACAAGACCTACTATGCCAAATACGGAAAGACAACCTATCAGTATGGTCTCGATGCTTACGATGGTGCTTGGGTGCTTGCACTAGCCTTTGCACAGGTGTACGATGAGAAGGGTAAATTCGATCCCGATGCGGTGGCTTCGATAATACCAGAGGTGACGGAGAAGTACAGCAAAGGCGAATATGGAGTTACACCGGTTAGTGGATACATCAAGCTCAACGAGTGGAACGACAGAGCATCCGGAGATTATGCGATCTGGGGTGTTGAGAACTGCAAGTGGGTACTAAAAGGCGTATGGAAGTCTGAGACAAATGAAATCGTCTGGAAGAAGTGACCTCCTATATACTAAAAACCTTTCCAAATTTTTTGATGGTTTAAAGGCTTTAAATTGTGTAAATATCAACGTAAAAGAGGGTAAGGTTACTCTTATCATTGGCCCGAACGGGAGTGGAAAAACAACTTTCATAAACACCGTTTCGGGCTTCTACAAGGCCGATGAGGGCCATGTTTATTATGAAGGGGTGGAGATAACAAACAAACCACCCCATGAGATCTACAAGAACGGGATTGTAAGGACTTTTCAGATTCCTCAGCCGTTGAAGAAGCTTACAGTCCTCGAAAATCTGCTGATCGCAAAGTACAATCCCGGAGAGGGTGTTTTCAGCAGTCTGAGCCCAAGCTGGAAGAAGGCGGAAGAGGAGATGGTCGAAAAAGCATTTGACATCCTCGAGTTTCTGAAAATAGATCACCTATGGGATAACTTCGCCTTCCAGCTGAGCGGTGGTCAGCTAAAGCTCCTCGAGATAGGTAGAGCTATGATGGCGGATGCGAAGCTGATAATTACCGATGAGCCGGTAGCCGGAGTCAATCCCGTTCTTGCTGAAGCTATCCTCGACAGAATAACCGAGCTGAAAAAGAGGGGATACACCTTCCTGATAGTCGAGCACAGACTCGATCTCGTATTGCCGTACGTGGACTACATTTATGTCATGTCCAATGGCGAGGTAATTGCCGAAGGTGTTGAAGAGGAGATAATGAATAACAAAGAAGTAATCGAGGTGTATCTGGGTGATACATACAGAGAAACTGAGTGCAGGGTATAAGGAGGTTCACGTACTCTTTGACATAGATGCTGAGATAAAGAAGGGTGGGATAACGGCAATAGTAGGCCCGAATGGAAGTGGGAAGAGCACTTTGCTCAAGTCAATTTTTGGACTTACAACCATTTACTCGGGTAAAGTCATCTACAAGGATGATGACATAACCAATGTGCCCCCTTATGTCAGAACTAAACTAGGCATCGCTTATCTGCCGCAGGTCGACAATGTTTTCACAAATCTGACAGTTGAAGAGAATTTGAAAATTGCTGGTTACACTCTGGAAAACTATGAATATGTTGAGAGGAGAGAAATAGCCCTCAGCGCTTTCCCTGAGCTAAACGATTTCCTGAATAGGAAGGCTGGAACGCTTAGTGGAGGAGAAAGACAGTTTCTTGCAATTGCAACGGCTCTAATAAGAAGAGCAGAGGTTCTGATGCTGGACGAGCCAACAGCCCAGCTATCGCCTAAATTTGCAGAGATAATCTTTGACAAAATTCTGCAGCTCAGGGATGACTTCAAGCTCACGATCGCTTTGGTTGAGCAGAATGTTAAGCGTGCTTTGGAAATAAGCGAGTATACCTACTTACTTGTTAGTGGGAGGGTTGCTTTCGAAGGAAAGTCCAGCGAGCTAATGGAGCACGAGAAATTCGAGAAGCTCTGTATGGGAATAGTTGAGTAATTTCCATAAATATTTTAAATTTATTTCAATTTATTTTCACCTTTTTCCTAGGCTTTAAGATCTGGTATTCTGCCGCTAATTTAAAGGACTAAAATACTCCATCAAAGTTATATTTGGTTACGATTAATTCAAGATGGTGATAAAAATGCCAGAACTTGAAGCCCTTCTCAGAGAAGAGAGGGTCTTTTATCCCCCCGAAGAACTTGTTAATCGATCAAATATCAAGCAATTTATGGATAAACACGGAATAAAGAGCTATGAAGAACTCCTTGATAGATCAAAGGATTTAAATTGGTTTTGGACTGAAATGGCAAAAGAAGTTGGGATTGAATGGTTTTCAGAGCCTAAGGAGATCGTTAGCTGGGAGCCTCCATATGTGAAATGGTTCGTTGGAGCGAAATACAACATTGTCCATGATGCTCTAGATAAACAGGCTAAATTACGGAGAAACAAAGTTGCATATATATGGGAAGGCGAGGAAGGATTAGAAAGAAAGATTACTTACGGTGAGCTTTACTGGGAAGTCAATCGCCTTGCAAATGCCTTAAAGGAGTTAGGAATTAGGAAAGGAGATAGAGTTGCCATTTATTTGCCCATGCTTCCCGAACTTCCAATAGCTATGCTCGCATGCGCAAAGATTGGAGCTATGCATGCTGATGTTTTTTCCGGATTCAGTCCAATGGCACTTCGTGACCGAATAAACGACTCTGAAGCTAAACTTCTCATCACGGCTGACGGATTTTATCGGAGAGGAGGTATAATCCATCTTAAGGAGGATGCTGATAAAGCCTTGGAAGATGCTTCAAGTATAGAGAAGGTAATCGTCCTTGAGAGAATTGGTTTGAAAGTTCCGATGCGAGAAGATAGGGACCATTGGTGGCACGAAATCGTGAGCAAACAGCCGAGGGAGTGTGAGACAGAAGTTATGGATGCAAACGATCCGCTATTTATCCTTTACACCTCTGGAACCACAGGTAAGCCGAAAGGCATCATCCACGCTCATGCCGGTTATGCTGTTGGTGTTGCAGCAACGCTAAAATACGTTTTCGATTTGAAGGAGAACGATGTTTGGTGGTGTACAGCCGATATAGGCTGGATTACTGGCCACAGCTACATAGTTTACGGGCCTTTAATCTTGGGAGCGACATCTGTAATGTACTGTGGTGCACCGGACTATCCAAAACCTGACAGATGGTGGAAGATAGTTGAAAAGTATGGTGTAACAGTATTCTACACAGCCCCAACAGCCATACGAATGTTCATGAAGCTAGGTGATGAATGGGTGGAAAAACACGATCTAAGCTCTCTCAGACTCTTAGGCAGTGTTGGAGAACCAATTAATCCTGAAGCTTGGCTCTGGTTTTACAAGCATGTTGGAAAGGAAAGGTGCCCGATTATGGACACCTGGTGGCAGACCGAAACCGGACATTTCATAGTTACTCCTCTGCCAATAACACCGCTTAAACCGGGCTCGGCTGTAAAGCCATTTCCTGGCATTGAAGCAGATGTTTTCGATGACGATGGAAATAGCTTAGCCAGAAAGAATGCAGGAGGATATCTTGTCATCAAAAAACCCTGGCCGGGAATGCTTAGGGGGATCTGGAGAAATCCAGAGAGATACGCAAAAACCTACTGGGAGAAGTTCGAAGGAATTTACTTAACGGGTGATGCTGCGAGAATTGATGAAGACGGATACTTCTGGATCCAAGGAAGACTTGACGATGTCTTGAATGTTGCAGGGCATAGAATAGGCAATTCAGAAATTGAGTCCGCTCTGGTTAGTCATCCTGCTATAAGTGAGGCTGCGGTAGTCGGCAAACCACACGAGGTTAAAGGGGAGGCTATCGTGGCCTTCGTTGTGCTGAAGAAAGGGTACAAGGCATCTGAAGATCTGAAAAGTGAGTTGAGAGAACACGTTGGAAAGGAAATAGGAAAAATAGCAAGACCAGATGAAATTTACTTCGTTCCTGATCTTCCGAAAACAAGAAGTGGTAAAATCATGCGAAGGCTTGTTAAAGCCAAGCTTACTGGAGGCAAAATAGGTGATACATCAACTCTAATGAACCCGGAGTCCCTTATTTTGATAGAGCAGGTGATAGAGAGAAGTTAAGCCAGATAAAGAGACCAAAGGAGAAACTCATTTCAAAAAACTTAAGATTTTTATATTTCTCCACCAACTCCCTTTATGCAGTCTCCCGTGCATCCAATCGATTATCGCTACGGCACCCCAGAAATGAAAAGGATTTGGAGTGAGGAGAGCAAAATAAAGAGGATGATTAGGGTTGAAATCGCTCTTCTGAAAGCTTTATCCAAAGCAGGATATTTTGAAATGGATTTCAAGGAGATAAAGCGAAAAACTCTCAAAATTAAACCGGAAGACGTCAAGGCGATTGAGGATGTGATAAAACATGATATAATGGCCCTCGTTAAAGCCATTTCCAATCAGCTCAGCGAGGCAGAGGCGAGATGGGTTCATTTCGGGGCAACTTCAAACGACATAATCGACACTGCAACGGCAACACAGCTTAGAGATACTGTAAAAATATTTGAGCTAAAGCTGAGAAAGCTCGCACTTTTGCTTAGCGAAAGGGCCGATGAGTTCAAGGAGGTTGTTTGTTTAGGAAGAACCCATGGTCAAGCCGCATTGCCAACAACCTATGGCTTCAGATTCGCCATATGGGCTGCCGAAATAACGAGACACTACTTGAGACTTCAGCAGCTCAAAGAAAGATTGCTTGTCGGCCAACTAAGTGGAGCTGTGGGGACACAGGCGGCCTTCGGCGATAAAGGTTTTGAGATTGAAGAAGAGGTTATGCGACTCCTAAATTTAAAGCCCGCCATAATCTCTTCCCAAATACTACCCCGGGACATCTACTGCGAGTATGTTGAATTTCTGGCAAATCTCTCCGCCACCCTCGAGAAGATCGCCACAAACCTGAGAGTTCTTCAAAGGGCTGAAGTTGCAGAACTTTCTGAGAAATTCGAGAAAAAGCAGGTTGGAAGTTCAACGATGCCTCACAAGCGAAATCCAATCGACAGCGAGAACATCTGTGGACTTGCAAGGATTGTCAGAGGATTTGTCGAACCGCAGCACCAGAGCTCGATTCTCTGGGAGGAGAGAGACTTGACAAATTCGTCGGCAGAGAGAATAACGCTCGTTGAATCAACCATCTTGGCAGATCACATTCTAACAAAAACAATAAAGGTGATCTCGAATCTCAGTCTTAATGAAGAGGCTATAAGAAGAAATCTCGAAGCCCAGAAGGGATTGAATCTGAGTGAGGCGGTGATGGTTGCTCTAACGCTTAAAGGTGTGAGCAGACAGGAGGCGCATGAGATTCTGAGAGAGGCGGCGATGAAGGCTTACGAAAGCGGAGAAGAATTTCTTGCTGTGCTTAGAAAAGATGACAGAATAAGGAAGTATCTTTCAGAAGATGAATTAGAAAGCCTGCTAAAGCCTGAGAATTACCTCGGAACAGCTGTCAGAAGAGTAGAATCGGTAATCGAATGGATTAACTCTGTTTTCAAAAACTCATGATGATAATTATCAAAAGGTTTAAGTACTAGCAGCTATCATTATTATGATAGGTGAGTTAAATGGTAAAGATCGTACATGCTCAGACGGTATTGCCAGAAAGCGTTTTGGAGGAGCTTAAGAAGAAAACAGGGGAGGGAGCAACTAAAGATGCTATAGCAAAGGCTGTAGATCACTATTTAATGTGCCCCTACACACATGAAGAACCCCTTGAAAAGAGATTGGAAGAAGTTTTGAAAAAGAAGAAAAAGTAGTTTTTACCTTTTCCAAAATCCAATTTTCCTCCCCTTAAAATCTCTCCGGGGAGAATTTATCGTAGGTCTTGCCTTTAAGGATTACCTCTGCAACAAGCTCCCCAGCAGCTGGCCCTATCGTCATCCCATATTTTCCTAAGCCGTTCGCCTGGATGAAGCCTTTCACATTTGTTTCGCCAATTACTGGCAATCCATCTTTTCCACTGTCATAAACCCCAGCCCACTGCCTGAGCACAGATAAACCTTTGAGGCTAGGTATCATCTCCACAGCCCTCTTGGCATATTTTATCAGAAAGTCCAGTGAAGATGAGGTTTCTGGATTGCTTACCTCCTTACCCAGTATTCCTCCAACAACCTCACCCCTCGCAGACTGGCTGAGATAGACACCATTTGAAACATTAAGAATATAAGGGTCTATGAAGGGTTTTAAGCTTTCAAGAACGCAGATCTCCTCCTTGATGATCGTATTGTTCAGCTCTACTCCAGCAAGCTTGCTGATCTCATTGCTCCATGCTCCAGCAGCGTTCACAACGAAATCTGCCTTGTAAAACTCTCCGTTTGCTTTCAGCCCCTTCACTTCTCCCCCTTCTACGACAACTTCACTAACTTGCGTCATCGGCTTAATTTCTACCCCCCTTTCCTTACAGCCCTTTTCGTAACCCCATATCACAGGCCAAGGGAAGATGACTCCTCCCTCCCCAAAAAACCCTCCTTCAACAGATTTAGGATTAAAGCCTTGAACCATGTTCTTTATCTCGTAAGGATCCACTTCCCTAACCTTCACACCCATCGATTTCTGCAAATGATATTCTTTCTCAAGCTCATCCAGATCAGCGTCGTTTTTTGCGACTTTCAGATAGCCATCTTTCCTAAGAAGAAAGTTGAAGTTAACCTCACCCTGGACGCTGTCGTAGATTCGAATGCTTTTTTTGGCAAGTTCGATTAGCTCTTTACTTCCAAGCATCGGAGTTATTCCTCCCGAATTCCTGCCCGATGAGCCATAGAGAGGGTATCTTCTCTCGAAAACGATAACCTCCGCTGAATTAGCGAGGTTGTAGGCAGCTGAAAGACCAACAATTCCGCTGCCGATAATCGCGATCTTCATTCCTCCTCACCTTCCATCAGGATGTAGAGTGGTACGGGATTAACTGGAGGTCTTTGCGTAGTTATGCCGATTTCGTCCACCGATTTCCCAGTTTTTTGGGCAAGAATCCTGAGAATGTGCATCAAACAGCCCTTACCCTGGCAAAAACCAGTGGTTGCTCCAGTGTATCTTTTAAGGCTTTCTATATCGTCGTAGCCCTCTTCGATCGCATGAATGATTTCTTCCTCGGTGAGATCCTCACATCTGCAAACTATCTTTCTGTCCTTGACCATTTCCATCACCCTTTCATCCTTCAATAATCCTTATCGCCCTGACATCGAAAATTAGCTCGGGATCCATCTCAACTCTTACTAGAGAAGTGTGATCGTTTTTCTCCGGCGGAAGAACCCATGTAACCTTTCCCTTTCCAACTTCCTCACCCTTTCTGTTAAGCAGAACTACCTCCTGACCTTTTTTAGGCCAAGGTAGGAATTCGTATGCGAGAGTTACATAGCCCTTACCATCCTTGATTCTGAGGATGAAAATAGCCAAACCTGGGCAAACCCTTATACACTGCATACAGCCATTGCACTTCTCATAGTCAACCTCCGGCGGAGCGTTTATGTTCTCCATCTTTATTGCATCGTACTTGCAGGATTCAATACATGGAGAGCAGGGGATTTCCTGCGGGCATTCGATGTATGCAACGTTCCTCTCTTCCAGCCTTTCCCTCGATGGTTTTGGTGGCAGTTCATCTTCCTCCAGATAACCTCTAACCAAGTAGCTCATGCTCCCCCCTCCTCCATTGTAACTTTCTGCAATCCCGCTACTATCCTCGCACCGAAAGGTCCTTCCCTGAATTCCTTAAGATCTCTAACGACTTCCTCCCTGATTTTCAAAGCCTCATCTCCTCCATAGCCAATCTTTATCGCCGCATCTATGCCAGCAATCCTCCCCTCCATCATAGCAGCCGTTGCCTCCTCAATTCCCGCAACATCTCCTGCCACGTAAACCCCTTCAACTGTCGTTTCTCCATATTTGTTCCTCACCGGAACGAGACCACCAAGCTCGGGAACGAATTTCATTTCGCATCCAGCCTGATAAAGAAGCTCGTGAGTTGGAGAAAGACCTATTGCGATGCATATAAAGTCGCATTCTATTCTTTTTTCGCTTCCTTTAACGGGGCACCAGTTTTCATCCAGCTTTACAATCTCAGCAGCCTCAACCTTTTTCTTTCCAATCGCCCTCTGGATCGTGTAAGAGGTGTAAATTGGGACTCCAAGTCTCCTCACCTTAGCTGCATGAACAAAGTAGCCACCAATCCTAGGCATAGCCTCAACAATAGCAGCCACCTTAACTCCAGCTTGCATGAGCTGGTAGGTTAAGATTAAACCAACATTGCCCGATCCAACGATAAGACCCTTGTTGCCAGGCTTTATCCCATAGACATTCATCAAGGTTTGCACACCGCCAGCTCCGTAAACTCCCGGCAGATCATTGTTCTCGAAAATAAGGGTTCTCTCATATGCTCCGGTTGCAACAACAATTTTCTTTGGTTTTATCCTTAAAAGCTTCTTTTCCTTCTCAACCGCCCCTACTATCCCATCGTAGATACCAAAAACCTTCGTTTCAAACCTGACGTCGATGTTTTTCAGTTCTTTTATCTCATCTGCCAGAATTGTTGCGATTCTTATACCCCTCGTTCCAGCCCTGTGCCTTCCGCTTCCAAAGAATCTGTGGGTCTGCTTAACCAGCTGTCCACCCAAAAAGGGATTTTCGTCCATCAGGATTACCCTTGCTCCAGCTTTAGCTGCAAAAATAGCTGCACTCATGCCCGCTGGTCCACCACCAACCACAGCCAGATCCGTTTCAATTTCCTCAAAGCTTGCCTCTCCTTCAAAGACTTTTTTCGGCGGATTTCCTGTGCCTGCAAATCCCCTTACTCTTTTTGTAATGAACTCCCTAAGAATTCTCGGCCTGTTAAACTTCTTGTAGTGCGATCCATGTGGATAGAATCTGTCGATTATCGAATCAAGGACGCCAAGCAAGTCGTTGTCAGCATTCGGGAAGGAGTTCTGGGTTCGAACTTGCATACCATCCTTAACATAAACCTTGCAAACCCTTATGTTCGGAATTCCATCGACCTCCATCAAACATGAGGAGCACTTACCTATGGCACAGAAAAATCCTCTCGGTCTATGAAATCTGAAGGATCTACTGAAAGTCCTGACGCCGGCAGCATACAGAGCAGATGCTACTGTTTCTCCTTCGTAAGCCTTTATAGGCTTCCCGTTGAAATATATCGTTACCTCTTTTCCCCTCTTGAACTCCACAATAGGATGATCTTCCAACCTCATGATCCACACCTTTTATTCTGATTTTTATGGGTTGCTCCTAAATGATTATACTGTATAACAGAGTTGGGATGGCTGGGAAATGTATTTAACCTTTGCCTTTTTTTATCTTTATTAAAATTTTAATACCCCATCTAAATCCAATTATTTTTAATTACATTATTTGTTTCAATTACAGTTAATAATAATTTAACTATGTTACATTCGCAACATTTATATATTGGGAAGGGATGCTGCAATCGTGAAGCGAAAAACGATTGATGGGATTAACGAGAGGATTAAAGAGGGTTCTGCCGTTGTTGTCACTGCAGAGGAGATGAAAGAGATAGTAGAGGAGAAAGGAGCGGAAAAAGCAGCGGAAGAGGTTGATGTTGTCACTACTGGCACATTTGGTGCTATGTGCTCTTCGGGTGTTTTCTTCAATTTCGGCCATTCGGACCCTCCAATAAGGATGCAAAGGGTATGGCTCAATGATGTGGAGGCTTACACTGGCATCGCTGCCGTTGATGCGTTTCTGGGTGTTACTCAGCTTTCCAAAAGCGTCGAAGAGTATGGTGGCGCCCATGTCATCGAAGAGTTCGTGAAAGGCAGGGAGGTTGAGTTGAGAGCTGAAAGCGATGGTACAGACTGCTATCCCAGAAAAGAGATCGCTACGGAGATAACTCTAGAAGATGTTAACCAAGCCGAGATGCTTAATCCTAGAAATGCTTATCAGAGATACAAAGCAGCTACGAACTCATCAAATAAGGTTCTGAAAACTTACATGGGGACTCTGCTTCCAAATTTCGGAAATGTTACCTTTGCAGGAACAGGGGAGATTTCCCCACTCAACAACGACCCAGAATACAGAACAATAGGTTTAGGTACGAGGATATTCCTTTGCGGAGCAGAAGGATACATAATCGGAGCTGGAACGCAGCATTCTCCACCTTTCGGTACGTTGATGGTTAAAGGGAATCTGAAGGAGATGAGTCCCGATTACATGAGGGCATGCGTCTTCCCGGGCTATGGAGTTTCGATGTTCATAGGGATAGGCATCCCGATTCCCATCCTAGATGCAGAAATGGCCAAATTTACAGCTGTGAAAGATAGAGAGATCGAAACAGAAATTCTCGACTATGGAGTGCCGAGAAGAGATAGACCAGTTGTGAGAAAGGTGAATTATGAAGAGCTGAAAAGCGGTAAAGTTGAAATAAACGGAGAGGAAGTCAGGGTTTCACCCCTCTCAAGCTATTTTGTGGCAAGGAAGATAATGGAAGAACTCAAGCGGAGAATTGAGAATGGAGAATTCTTCCTTTCAAAACCAATCGAGCGGATTCCAGTAAGGAGCGATTTCAAGCCAATGAGGCAAAAAGAGATTGTCGTTGTCAAAAACGTGATGTCTGAAGCGATCAGAATTAGCCCGGAAACCAGCGTTATGGATGCGTCGAGGATAATAATAGACAAGAGTGTTAACCATCTGCCCGTTGTAGATTCCGAGGGAAAGCTCAGGGGAATAGTAACCTCGTGGGACATAGCGAAAGCCGTTGCGATGGGGAGAATGGGGAAGGTTGAAGAGATCATGACGACTAAAGTTGTGACCGTGCATCCTGAAGATCCGGTTGAATTTGCAGCTGAGAAGCTAAGAAGATATGACATCTCCGCCTTACCCGTGATAGATGCAAAAAGAAGAGTTCTTGGCTTGATTACTAGTGAGGATCTCAGTAGATTGATTGTTAAGAGGTGATCAAATGCTTCTATACCTTCATTTTGATTCAAAAACTGTTAAAGAACCTGTAATATCCCTAACAACTCTCGAGAAAAAAACCCTGATAAACATAATCCGTGGAAGCGTTGGGGCGAGAGAAGGGGAGCTATTTGTCGAGATAGAAGATTCTAGGGCATCTGAGATAATAGAATTCATAAGGTCGAAAGGCGTTGAGGTTACGGAAATAAGGGAGAAAATAGCGAAGAGCGAGGACTGTATTCATTGCGGAGCGTGTATCAGCATATGCCCAGTTGAGGTTTTCAGTCTTAACGACGATTTCAGAGTTGAGGCAGAGGTTGAGAAATGCATCAGATGCGGAATCTGCATATACGTTTGCCCAGTAAAGGCTCTCGAACTTCCAAGCATTTAATCTTTTTATTTTATGAGATACCAGAGATATAGATTCAAACACAAGGAGACGATCGTAACGATTTTGGCAGAGAACGATACGCAATATGAGCTTGCCGTAGAAGCTATTTTACGGGCGAGAAGGTTTATTGAAGAGAGGATAAAGAAGGATCCCTACTTTCTGATAACGTACGAACCTTACGAATTCCAAGTGGAGTTGGATGAAGTAACATCGAGAATGATTAGAGCATCAAAAATAGCTAAAGTCGGGCCGATGGCAGCCGTTGCTGGAACGATTTCTGCTTTTGCAGTGGAAAACATGATAAAGGCTGGAGATTTTGCCTTGGTTGATAATGGAGGCGATATAGCGATGCATTCGTGCGACATTACAATAGGGATCTACATGCCAAGAAATCTGAACCTAGGTTTTCGGATTAAAACTGATGGTTTTTACTCAGTCTGCACTTCCAGCGGTACGGTTGGACACTCCGTAAGCTTGGGTTTTGCTGATGCAGTTACAGTATTCGCCAAAGATGCATCCATAGCCGACTGTTTTGCTACAAGAATAGGAAACGAGATAAAGGAGAATTTTGGAAAGGAAGAAATCGAGAAAACTCTCGAAATGATTTGGAAAGAGGCTAAAAATTACGTAGATGGAATCCTTGTCGTAAAAGAAGAGATTATCGGTAAAATCGGGAATGTTCCGAAGCTGAGGAAGGTGAAAATAGAACCAGATCTAATTACGAGGGGTTGAAGCAATTATCGAGCTAGATAACCGCCTTCTTTCTGAACTTATGACCGCATACAGGGCAAGAATAGCTACCCATGGTCGGATTAAACTGCCACCACCACTCCTCCTGGGCAAAGCTGCAGTTTGGACACCTTATAACCACTTTTAACCCCTCAGTTGTTTTCTTGATATAATCATAAAAATGTTCATATAAGGTTTTTGGTTTTCGTAATGATCTACCGGTGGGCAGCACCGATTAGATCCTCTGCATCGAGCTTCTCCCTTCTCAAGTAAGCAATCAAACTTTCTTTCAGACTGTAAAATATTCTCTGACTGTAGAAAACTGCAGAACCAATCTGCACGGCTCTAGCTCCTGCAAGCATGAATTCGACAACATCCTTCCAAGTGGTTGCTCCTCCACACGCTATAATAGGAATGTTCAGTTCTTCAAAAAGATCCCAAACAATACGCATTGCTATGGGCTTGATGGCCTCTCCACTAATTCCCCCACTAATGTTTGAGAGAATGGGTTTCTTCAGGGCTATATCTATCGCCATCCCTTTAAGCGTGTTTATCGCAACTATACCATCCGCCCCGCTTTCTTCCGCTGCTTTCGCAACCTCAAGATAATTCGAAAGGGCCGAGATTTTCGCAAAAACTGGTTTGGAGGTTTTTGACTTAACCGCCTTTACAATTTCCCCAACGAGCTCTGGGTCATTTCCAATAGTAAGGCCGGCATCTTCTATATGGGGACAGCTGAGGTTTAGCTCGAAAGCATCAGCCATATCGAAACACCCAACGAGTTTAGAGAAATCTTCAGAATCCGATCCGAAAAGGCTCACAACTAGCTTCGACGCTTTGCTGAACTTCTTTAACTCTTCAGAGAAGTTCTTCGCTCCTGGGGAGGCTAAGCCCACCGCATTCAGTATACCATGGGAAAGATTTATAACTGCAGGATTTCTGTAGCCTTCCCTGGGCTCCAATCCGATGCTTTTCGTAACCACCGCCCCGGCATTCTCAGCTATTAAATTGAGTGAGGATGCATAACTTCCCAAAATTCCACTTGCAAGCATTAACGGGTTTTTTAGTTTCATTCCGCAAACTTCAACTTCAAGCATTGGATTATCTTCATGCTCCAAGTATAAAATTTTAAGGCTTTGAATGTCGACTTGGATAAAATTGTTTTTTAGATATGATAACCATCAAATTTATTGTTAGCATGAAAAATCTTCGGTTAACTTCATTTTCGAATCAAACCCTCATCATTAGATAAATAAATTTTAAACCGCAAAATAAATATTCTTCCGAGATAAGTGTGACTGATGATAATCCCGCTGGCTCTGCTGATCAGCATAGCTGGTGTCTTCCATCTGATGGGCATTCATTCGATAGGCGCCCTTTTTACCGGAATCTCACTAGTTTACGGTATGGTTATAGGATACTTAAGCATAAAAGAGCTTCCTGACAAGTTCTTTTTTACCAACACCTACTTCCTAACCTTCACCCTCCCCGGCTCAATCCAAATTTCTCATTCCTTAGGCTACACCTTCCCACTGAACGTTATTGTTTGGTTCACATCTTATTTCGCCGGGGGGCTAATATTATGGGTGTTTTTTCTTTGGAGGAAACTCGATAGAGAGATCCTACTATTTTTCCTAATTTTCCTTTTCTGCTTGAGTATAATCAACTTCTTCACATGGGCAAACGTTAACGGTGTACTTTACCCAGAATTAATCGTAAGGTCATTCAGATTCTTCTATCGATCATTCATTAATTTCTGCCTAGCCCCAGAATTCATTTTTATGACTGAAGACATAAGCGTGCAGATTTTTATTGCACCCTTCATTTTCCTGATCGTTTCCCTCTTCGTTTTGGTGAAAAAGCTTTAAATCATAAATTAGCAATTGCAAAACATGATTTATTTTAAATCAGGGGATGTTTTGAAAGAGATCGAGCTATTGCAAAACAAAACCGCCAAAATTATCCAAGAGCATCTGCCTATAAAAGGGATTGCAAAAAGGTGGGGAGACGAAATATACTTTGAAACTCCTATTAACATTTCCGAGCCGGAAGATTCGAGGGAAGTTGTTGAAGTAGGAGATGTTGCTTACTGGATTCCCGGCAAAGCAATTTGCATCTTTTTCGGCAAAACACCCATAAGCGATGATAAAATAAGACCAGCATCTCCAGTAAATCTCTTTGGAAAGATTAAAGATGTATCTGGTCTGGAAAGAATCGAAGAAGGTGATGAAGTTCTGATTTTTAAAGAGTAGTTTGGGGACAAGGGATGGAGTATTTCCGAAAAAAATCACAATATTGAAGTACTATAATGGTTTCTTTCCGTTAAGGTGGTGCAAATGGTAAGTGTTAATGAGATGGCGATGGATATTGTAGAGGATATGCTCGATTTTGAAGAAGAGCTAAGAATTGAATCCAAAAAACTCGAGAATGGTGCGACAGTTATCGATTGCGGCGTTAATGTGCCTGGGGGTTATGAAGCTGGTATAATGTACACCCAGATCTGCTTGGGCGGCTTGGCGGAGGTGAGCATCGTCACGGACACGATTAATGACATTCCCTTTGCTTTCATAACTGAATACACCGACCATCCCGCAGTAGCCTGCTTGGGAAGCCAGAAAGCCGGATGGGCCGTTAGCGTGGGAAAGTACTTCGCAATGGGAAGTGGGCCTGCAAGAGCTTTGGCGTTAAAACCGAAGAAAACCTACGAGCAGATCGAGTATCAGGATGATTCCGAGTATGCTGTCATAGCCTTGGAGGCTTCTAAACTCCCGAATGAGGAGGTTATGGATTTCATAGCCAAGGAATGTGAGGTTGAACCGGAGAACGTTTACGCAGTTGTCGCTCCAACAGCTTCGATTGTTGGAAGTGTTCAGATTTCGGGCAGAATAGTTGAGACAGCCATCTACAAGATGACAGAGATAGGGTATGATCCAAAGCAGATAATAAGCGGAGCTGGGAGATGTCCGATTGCCCCCATTCTTGAAAATGATTTGAAGGCGATGGGTTCAACGAATGACAGCATGATGTACTACGGCAGTGTTTTCCTCACCGTTGAGAAATACGATGAGATCCTCAAGAATGTTCCATCTAACACTTCAAAAGACTACGGAAAGCCATTCTATGAGATATTCAAGGCTGCAAACTACGACTTCTACAAGATCGATCCGAATCTCTTCGCCCCAGCACAGATTGCTGTGAATGACAAATCGACAGGCAAGACATACGTCCATGGCAAACTGAACGCTGAAGTTTTGCTGAAGTCTTACCAGATCGAACTTTAAGAAAACATAAATCTTTTATTTACTTTATTTAGCCAGTGGATTCTTTTCATCTAATTTTTCCATTTTCTTTTTAAATTTTCGAAAGATTGAAATATAATATATTCTACTGTTAATCGATGGCAAAGGTTCTGATAGTTGATGATGATATCACAGTGAGAGATGTGCTCAAGGTAATGTTGAACGGACACGTTATAGTTGAAGCCACAAACGGAAGCGATGCTGTGAAGTATTTCAAAATCTTCAAGCCCGACATTGTTCTGATGGATGTCATGATGCCAGAAATGGATGGTGTTCAAGCTACGAAAAAGATTCTTGAGATTGATCCCAACGCAAAGATTATCGCTATAACAGCATTTGCTTCAAGTAAAGGTCAAGAAATGCTCGATGCTGGGTCTGTAGCTGTTCTAGAGAAACCTTTTACGAGAAAAAGCATAAACGAGCTCATAGGAAAGTATGTAGGTCCAAAATCTTAAGATGGGAACTTTTAAATACCCTTCTTATAAAACATAAGGACATGTCACTGAAAGAAAAAGTCGAAGAGATCATTGAAAAGGATATTAGGCCAGCCCTAATGAGGGATGGCGGGAACATAGCTCTTGTAGATGTGGAGGAAGAGGAGGGTGTTGTTAAGGTTCAGCTTCTTGGCGCTTGCGGTGGATGTCCGATGTCCCAGATCACGCTCACGATGGTGGTTGAGCAGCATCTGAGGAGTAAAATTCCCGAGATAAAGAAGGTTGTTCCAGTTTAATTTAGTATAATATTTTTTATATAATTACTTATCATATGATGTTGATAAATATCAAAAAGATTAAATAGCTATACTCTGTTTTTGCTATAATGATATACATCGAGCCGATTAACAGACTTATTAGAGATAAAAAGGCTGTTAAGGGAGAGAAAGTAAGCAAAAGGTATTTCGGGGGTTTTTGCGAGTGTGGAGGGATTATGTATCAGAAATCTTGGTTCCATTTCGATGGTCATTCGATTCTCATTTCGGAATGCGAAAAGTGCTGGAAAAACGAGTTCATAAACTTCAATGGTAGGACAAAAAGTGGTTCGAAAGGCAAAATTCAAGTAGTGGAGAGGGCCGATTTTAGAGAGTTCATAAAAGATTTCCTCTCCACCTCCGAATTCGAAGCTTTAATTGCGAAGAGCAGGGGTGAAAGATACAATTCCGCTGCCTTGAGCAGGGCGAAAAAGAAGCTTGAGGAGATGGATCTCCCCTTCGATGAAATTCTCGCATACATCTGATTTTATTAAATAAATAACATCTTCTAAATTATCAATAAATTATAAATTATCGATCTAGATATCTTGATTTTAGGATTTTTACGTTGACAACCAAACCGAATAGGAGGTTTGTATGGTAGGTTATTATTCTCCAGATCGCTACTAAAGAACCCAGATACTCCTTACCAACAAAGAGGGAGTAAAAGTAAAACATTCCTGTCTCCGCAATACCACTGCTTCCTGGCGTAATCGGTGCGAGAGAGATTATAACAAGGAAGAGTTGAGATGCAACTGATTCAGCCCAGTGGGGATTGGTTTTTAGAGCAAGAAGCAAAGCTGAAGGAACAAGAAACTCCGAAAACCATATCACAGCTGTTACGGCAAACAAAAATGCGAACTTGCTTTTCGGGATCGTAGCGAGCTGAACGGAAGCTTCTCTGAAAAAGAAAAGTTCTTTGGTTATCACAGTAGTTATTCTCTCTGCTTTTCCTTTTCCTATAAGTTTTTTGGCTAGAGAGGTCAGCTTTGCAGCAAGTTTCTCAACATTCCTCGGATCTTTGAATGAGAAGTATAGAAAAGCTATGAAAAGAACAAAGAAAATTGTGAATGCAACGCCGGAGTAAATTCCAAATTTCGTTGTAAAGTCGGAGATGAAGACCATAACAGGTAATGCTGAGATGAAAAATATCGCGTCTAAAAGCCTCTCTGCCAAAACAATGGCAGAAGATGCCCCAACACTCATGCCCCTATCTGTGAGCATTTTAACGCGTAGAGGTTCACCACCAGCAGAAGAAGGAGTAATCGCAGCCAGAAAACCTGATGCGAGGGAAGTTTGGAAGGCATACGAGAAGTCTATGTTATTACCCAAAGTGGAAGAGAGAATTTTCAGCCTATAGGCCCAGAAAATCCAGAAGAGAATGTGGAAAACGAGAGCCAAGCCAATGTAAAACGGGTTCAGCTCATAAATTATCTTCCAAGTTAGATGCGTCTCGGTGAATTTGAAAATGAGTGCCATCGCTAGAACGCTTATAAGCACTCCTGCTACCGTCGCTCTTTTCACTCCACGAGTCTTTTCTGTGGCTTCCATTCAACACCTCTCCCTCGCAGAAAGTCAGCTAGCGATGAAAATGCTGCAGCCTGAAGAACTAAGGCATGGATTAGAAGACCTAGAGTTATTTTTAATTTTCTCCTCCCGTATTTTGCCAAAAGAAGAGGCGGAGATAGGAGAATGAGTGGAAGAAAGAGGGAAATGAAATAGGTGAGTGTGAGAGACAGAAGCCATGAGATTTTAAAACGAATGTCAGACGACTTTTTTACTTGATTGAAATAGTTCCAGAGCTGCAAACCGCCGAAATACCACCTTTTTCGCTGAAAGTAAAGATCTTTCCAGTCAAGCGGTGCCTGTTCTCTTATCCAAGAATCCCTTACAAACAAAGCTTTGTATCCCAGAGAGTGCATTCTCGTAGCAAATTCTGCATCTTCCGTAATAAACCTCTCGTCAATCCTGTATTTTTTTAAAATATCCCACCTTAAAACTCCAATTAACCCGTTAAACTGCTTGAATCCAGATTTCTTAAGTAAAAAATTGATCAACGCATACTCCACCTCAATTGTTTCCGAGCAAAGATTGATTGGGTTGCTGATCCTTCGCGGTGAGGAGGCAATGTAAGCATTATCTGCACTTTCCAAACTCCTTATCGCATTTACCAAAAAATCTCTGGCCGGTTCGGAGTCAACATCGAAGATGGCAACGTAATCTGGCGAGAAGTTTTTGAGATGGCTTATCGCATCATTTATCGCCCCTGCACGTTTTCCCCTTGAATGCTTCCTGACTAACACATCCATACCCATTTTTAGCGGAATTTTTGGCCTCTCATCCATATCATTTCTAACATCGATGACGTAGAGGAATTTACAGTCAAAATCCGAGGAGTTAAGGTTCTTTAAATCCAAAACCGATCGTTTAATCATTTCTGCAGGCTCAAAAGGTGATACAGGCACGATAATCGCAACCCTAATTGCAACCCTCATCCCAACACCTACACCAAAGTGTAGTAGAGGTTCTCAACTCTTTCAGATACAACTTCCCAGCTGTACTTTTCGTTCACAGCTTTTAAGCCTTTTCTGGATAATTTTTCTGCCAGCCTGTCATCAGTCATAATCGCAAGAATTTTTTCGGAAAGATCCTCAACATCCGAGAAAACCAAACCACCTTCAACTGCAACATCTCTAACCCCAGGTATGTTCGAGCCGATAACCGGAGTGGCAGACGCCATAGCTTCGATCAGAACTATTCCAAAGGCTTCAAGCCTTGAAAAAGATGGGAGGACTAGCAATCTTGCCCACCTCATCCAAGAAGAAACTTCTTCATCAGGCAGTCTTCCTTTGAATTCAGCTTCAACTCCAAGCTTTCTTGCAAGAAGCTCTAATCTCCCCCTGTCTTCGCCATCTCCAACTATAACAAGCCTTGAATCTTTCAGCTTTCGTTTAACATCACACATCGCTTTTAAAAGGATGTCTACTCCCTTATATTCTACCAATCTCCCAACGTAGAGAACTATCGGCTCCCTTTCAGCCTTGCCGGGCTTGAAAATTTTTGTATCAACAGCATTTGGGATTATTTCGATCTTATCCATGAAGCGTGAAAGGATGGGGGAGGTTAAAGCGTAGCTAGAGGTTGTTGCAATTATCGCATCACACGATTCGAGCAGCGGGATGGTAATGCGAACGTTGAACTGCTCGATGAACCTCCCCATTAAAGAAGGTATCCTATGACCGTCAACCGTTTCAGGCACCAGAACATCGTTGTGGTATGTTATTACGTGCGGAGACAGCTTCTCCTCCCTGATCATCCTTGCGAAGAATGGAGAGGGGATGTGGGAGTGATAGATATCCGCCTCAAGCCTAGGAAAAGAGAAAGGTAGAGGGGAGTAAGGCAGGTTCAAACATTTCACCTTCACAACCTCACTATTTTCCCCTGTTGACGAGACTACTTTGACTTCATGGTTTTTTGAAAGGAATGAGGCCAGATATTTGACATGAACCTCAATACCACCTATGTGGGGGGGATAGTAAGGAGTCGTGAAAACTATCCTCATGCTTCACCATCCGAGCTCGTGGGCTATGATTTTCCTCGCCCACTCTAGCTTTTTCTTTTTTATCCCGCTTGCTTTCTCGAAGTCGAAGCCGACAAGCTTGATATTCTTTGCCCCCATTTCCTTAGCCATGCAAACAGCCCTGTCTCCGTCCGTGAAGCCACCAAAGTTGTAAATTCTGTCGAAAGGAATGCTCTGGGTTGTTCCGATGAAATCGTCAACTTTGGGAATTACCGATTTGATTCTCTCGATATTATCCCCATGAGCATGCAAGACTAGCAGACAGCCCTTCTTTTGTATTTCAACCAGAAGCTCGGTTGGCTCTTCCATATCCGTAACATGAATGTCGGGGATGAAGTCGGTTAAGGCAAGCAAAGCCTTTCCAGCTGTAATTTTTATGCCACTAAAACTCTCCAGCTCCTTAACAGCATCATACTCCAAAACTGGGCCTATTACAACAACATCTCTTCCCTCAATTTTTTTGAACAAAACTCCAGAATCGAGAAGTTTTTTCTTGCCGAGCTTATGCATTAGCACGGCAGAAAATTCATCCTCCTCCTTTGAAAAATTGAAATCCTTTAGGATTTGACGATAAAATTCAAGCCATGTTTCAAGATTCATCTGACCATTTAATTTAAATCAATTAATTTAAGCGTTTCTTTTTATTCAACGCTGTCTCTTTAAGCTTTCAATCTCCTCACGGATATTCTGACTTCCAGATCTTCAATCTTCCAATTTTTGACGTAAGCACTCTCATCGACTCTCTGGAACTCCAAATTCTTCGCCCTCGTCTCAGTTTTTATGTAGTCCTCGAACCCTTTCACGATTTCGTTGTCTATGCTAACAGCAACGTCTACGAACTCCTCAACATCCAGATCGAGCTCTTTCCTCATCTCCTGAATCCTCCTCACGATCTCCCTTGCGTAAGCTTCCCTTAAAATCTCTTCATCCATTTCAGTTGTAAGATAAACCTTGCCCTTACTGAAATCAGCCGTCTCGAGTCCGGAAGGGAGCTTTTCCTCGACAACGAGGATCTCATCTACATCCACCTTCTGCCCGAGAATTTCGATGTTGCCTTCCTTGATGGCTTTCCTGAGTTCCTCCTCGCTCATTGAGTTGATTATCTCCGCAACCTCCTTCGCCCTTTCCTTGAAAATCGGGCCTATTTTCTTGAAATTGGGCTTAGCTTTTAAAACCTTCTCAACCTCCGAAACCTCGATCTCCTTCACATTGCATTGGGCCTTAATAACTCTCTCCAGCCTTTTTACAGCCTGCTCAATTTCTGATTCCTGAGCTTCAACTATCAGCTTTCTCAAGGGCCATCTGAGCTTTATTCCAGCCTTCTGCCTTGCATTGCTTGCGGCCTCGACTATCTCCCTCGCAACAACCATCTGCTTTTCCAGTTTCTCATCCAAAAGATCTTTGTCAAATTCGGGGAAGCTCTCAAGGAATACCGACTCCTTTGCATCTTTAAAGGCCGAAACGAAGTTGAGATAGATCCATTCTGCAAGATAGGGGGCCACTGGGGCGATTATCCTTATAGTTCTATCGACAACTTTTAGGATTGTTGAATACACTGCGAGCTTGCTCGGAGATGTTCTTTCTTCCCAGACCACCGGCCTAACAAGCTGGATGTACCATCTGCTGAAATCCTCAACGACGAAATTCATGAATGCCCTAACGACTCTATGAATGCTGTAATTTTCATACGCCTCTTTCGCAATCTTGCAGAGATTCTCCAGCTTTGAAAGAATCCATCTCTCCTCTTCCCTTAGCTCTCCTTCCTCGCCTTCTCTAAATCTGTCGAGGAGCATATAAGTGTGTGCGAATCTCACGGCATTCCAGAAGATGTTAAGGACGCGGTTAACGTTCCTAACCTCATCCCAGCTGAACCTCAAATCTTCCCAGACTGCCGAAGACAATACATAAAGCCGGAAAGCGTCGACACCAACTTCTTTCACAACGTCCTCTGGCTCGACAACGTTTCCAAGGCTCTTGCTCATCTTTCTACCCTGCTCATCCAGCGTGAACCCGTGCATGAGTACGGTTTTATATGGCGCTTTGCCAAAGCCAATAACGCTCGCCCCCAGCTGCGAATAAAACCATCCTCTCGTCTGATCGTGACCTTCCGTTATGAAGTCTGCCGGCCAGAGCCTCTCAAATTCGTCCTTAAATCTGGGATACCTCAGCGTTCCCCACGATGCCACTCCGCTATCGAACCAGACGTCAAAAACATCAGGCACGCGATGCATTTTGCCGCCGCATTCGCAGTCAAAGGTTACTTCATCAATCTTCGGCCTGTGCAAGTCGAGATCGTCCTTCCATGGAACTTCATCTATGCTCCCAACAACCTTAAGCCTCCCGCATTCATCGCAAACCCAGACAGGAATGGGTATACCCCAGTACCGTTGCCTGCTTATACACCAATCCTTCGCATTGCTTACCCAGTCCTTGAACCTCGCCTCACCGGCCCAAGAAGGAACCCATCTAACCCTGTCTATCTCTTCAAGCATCTTATCTTTAACTTCGGAAACCTTCAGGAACCACTGCTCGGTTGAGCGGTAGATTATGGGATTCTTACACCTCCAGCAGTGGCCATAGCGGTGAACAATGAAGCTTTCAGCGAGGAGGAGTCCTTTTTCCTTTAAATCGTTTATTATGACCGGGTTCGCTTCCTTGACATGTAGGCCAGCATATTTCCCCGCTTTTTCCGTGAAAATTCCCCTTTCATCAACCGGATTGAATACTTCGATTCCAACCTCCATCCCTAGCTCGAAATCTTCTAAACCATGCCCAGGAGCGATGTGGACGCAGCCCGTGTTTTCTGCCGTAACGAATTCGGCCATGTATACGGAATGGCTAAATTGCTGCTGCTCCGGTATAAGATCAGCCAAAGGATGCTCATACTCAACGCCGACCAGATCTTCTCCGAGATGGGTTTCAAGGATTTCCCAGCTTTCATAACCACCTTGCTCGAGAACATTCTCCGCAAGCTCCTTTGCTATAATGAGCGTTTCCTCCTTTCCATCTATCTTTGCTTTTATAACGGCATACTCCAAAGCGGGATGAACTGCTACCGCCATATTCGCCGGCAAAGTCCAAGGCGTTGTTGTCCATATAACGATGTAATGACCCTTCTTCCCTTTAATTGGGAATTTAACGTAAATCGAGGGATCTTTCTCATCCCAGTACTCAACTTCCGCATCGGCTAAAGCAGTCTCGCATCTCGGACACCAGTTAACAACCATCAGCTGTCTTTCAAGCAAATTCTTTTCGTAACCTCTTTTTATCGTCCACCAGGCAGCATTGATGTAATCGGCCTTTATCGTCATGTAAGGATTTTCCCAGCCCATCCAAACTCCCAATGCTTTAAATTGCTCTTCCATCGCCTTTTTATTCTCCAGAGCGTACTTCAAGCATTTATTAATGAAAAGATCGATCCCGTAATCTTCTATTTCCTTCTTGCTCTTTATACCAAGCTCCTGCTCTACCTTAACCTCTATCGGCAGCCCATGCATGTCCCATCCGGGCGTGTCGGTAACGCGATAACCCTGCATTCTCCAGTATCTTAGGATTGTGTCCTTCAAAACCTTATTCCAAGCTGTTCCGAGATGAATCCTGCCCGTGGTGTAAGGAGGACCGTCAACAAAGAAGAATTTCTTTTCTCCCTTCTCCTTTACCTTTTCATAAATTTTATTCTTTCTCCAGTAATCTTCTATCTCCTCGACCACCTTTGAAGGATCATAAATTCTCGGAAATACTTTGTTTGACTTGCTCTGTTTTTGCTCTGAACCCATCCTATCACTTCCCAGCTTAAATAATCGGGATGGATGTCTTTCGATCAGTGAGATTAAAATATTTTGCTGACTTGGTTTGGCGATTAACCTGTTCCGCCCTTGCAGCAAGTTCTCATCACGAAAAAGGTTATATATTCTCTGAGAGTATTAATCCAAAAAATTTGGAAGGGTAGATGGCTTTGAGAAGGGCTAAGAAGTTCGAAGAATGGTTGGATTTAAAGCCCGTGACAGATGAGGAGTTCGAAGAACTCTTGAACGAGCCTCCTCGTCAGGAAATCAGAGGAAACAGAAAGAAGAAGCTGAAAAAGCTGAAGAAAATGGAGTTCCAGAGAGACTACTTCTAATTTTTTATTCTTTTTCTTTAATCTGTTTTAATCTGTTACCTAAATCTGCTACTTAACGGCGATTATCTGGCTAAACACAACCATTTTCAGGTAAATAACTTAGGAGACAAGTTAAGACAAAAAAATTACACACTGCTCATATACTCTCTGAGATAAGGTGGGATAAGATCCATGCAGTCTATACCGGCTGCTTTGCTAAAAGAATTTCCCATGATGTAGCCGGCAAGATGAAAAGGAGCTTCCTTAATCTCCACGTCCCTGTCCATACTCGCCATACACGGATAAGCGCACTGATGCTGATGGATCTCCTTCCAAAATTCCTCTCTGTTCTCGATTATGTGTCCTTTCATCATTTTAGCCACGAAATGAGAACATCCACATGTATCTTTTAGCGCTTTGGCATCAATTATCCTCGAATTTTCTGCTTTGATCTTAAACTCCGGCATTCCGAAATCAAATTTCTCGCAAAATCTCCTAAGCTTTCTCGACTCAGGTTTGAAACTGCATAACGGCTTTGGAGCGGCAAACTCAATTCCTAGTTCATCGCAAATTTTAGCGATCTGGTTTCTAAGTCCGGGAGAGCACCATTTCGGGTCTTCTACAGGTATTAGAATTGCATCAGCTCCCGCTAAGGGGAGCTCCAGCAGCAAATCTGGATGGAGATTTATCGCTATAACTAAGTCACTAAGCTCCGGCAGCAACGCTTCCGGTTCATCTATATAAACACCGTAACTTAGAGGATCCGCATACTCTTCAACAACGCCAATTGCAGATGAGAAATCGTAATCCTTGCAGCGATCGCAAAACTCAATTCCGCAAGCCCCAAGCCTCGGGCAGGCTTCTGGATAGACAAAGTTCAGCACGAATCTCCTTCCGAACTCGCCGCTGAAAAGTATCGAAATCTCCACACCCATACTTGACTTGCCCTTCAAAAATCTTTCTAGGGCTAATAGATCTCAGAACGAACCTATTCACAAACGAAACGTTTTTACAATTCTCGGATGAAAGAGGAGTGGTGAAAAGAGGAGTGGTGATAAGCATGGAGTATCTTTACTATCTTTACCCGATCCGTACATATCTCATCGTTGCTGGAACACTGGAGAAACCAAATCCAATGACGGCAGACTGGGTTGTGCCGCTCTCCAGAAAACCCCCGTTGCTTGGGGTAGCGATCGCTCACACGAGGTACACAAAGAAGTTGATTGACGAGCAGAAGGATTTTGTCGTTGCAGTTCCAACCATGGAGTTGCTTAAGGATGTCTGGATTGCTGGAACTGTAAGTGGGGCCAAGAAGGATAAGAAAGAACTTATGAGCGTAACCTTCATCGAATCGAAATCGGTTAAAGCGCCTTCGATAAAAGAGTGTGCAGCTAACTTGGAATGCAGGGTTGTTCAGGAGGTTGTAACCGGTGATCACACATTCTTCGTCGGAGAGATCGTGAACGTGAGTTATGGAGATGCCTTCCCAAACAAGCCAGATATAGCCAACTTCCGCTTCATCCTTCATGTGGGTGGCAAGGACTTCACTGACACCGGAAACGAAACAATCCAGCCATGAAAGCATGATAGCATGACAGCAGATTCAAATTCCGATTTCATAACCTCCGCCGAGATGGCGGCCATCGACACAAATTGCGAGTATCATGGCCTAAACAGACTCCAGCTGATGGAGAATGCTGGAAAAGCTTTGGCAGAGGTTGTTAGAGATAAAACAGCAAAGCTTGAGCTTGAGAAAAGTCTGCTGGTTTTCGCTGGGCTTGGCAATAACGGTGGCGATTCCTTCGTAGCAGCGAGACATCTGAAAGACTTTGAGATAGAGATTCTTCTGCTTGGAAGAGCAGATGATATAAAAACGGACATAGCAAGGAGAAATTTCGAAATTCTGAGGAGATCAGGCTATAAAATTCGGGAGATCAGAGATAGCACTCAATTTGAATTAAAGGATGCTGAAATAATCATCGATGCTATGCTCGGCACGGGCGTAAAAGGAGAGCTGAGAGAGCCATACAGAAGTGCAGTTGAGCTGATAAACTCCTCAAAGGCTTACACTATAAGCGTAGATGTCCCAACAGGCCTGAATCCCGATACTGGAGAGTATGGAAGCTGCGTGAAGGCTGATGTAACTGTCACCTTCCACAAGAATAAACCCGGTCTGCTTAAAGCCGAAGATAAGGTTGGTGAGATTATAGTTAAAGATATTGGAATCCCAGAAGCTTACGAGAAACTTGCAGGGCCAGGAGATGTAAAAGTAGTGTACAGCAGAGATGCCAATGCTCACAAGGGGATGCATGGCAGGATTCTGATCGTTGGTGGTGGAAAGTACACAGGCGCTCCAGCTCTGGCTGCAATCGCAGCCCTGAATGCTGGCGCAGACATAGTGACTTTAGCCGTTCCCGAGAGCATTCACGGCATTGTTGCCTCCTTCTCCCCGAACCTCATAGTTAGAAAACTCAAGGGGAGCATGATCAGCGAAAGAAACATTCCGGAGATCGAAAAGCTGGCTGAAAAGCATGATGTTTTAGCTTTGGGGATGGGAGTAGGTGACAAGGAATTTTCTAAGATTGCTGCCGAGATTCTTAAAATCAAAAAAGTAGAAAAAGCCGTATTGGATGCTGAGGGGATAACAAAGGAGATTCCAGAAGACATTGAATGCATTCTCACCCCGCATAGAGGAGAATTCAGGCGGGTTTTCGGGAAGGAAGCGACAGTCGACAACGTCATGGAGGAGGCTGCGAAAGTCCGAACGACAATTCTGCTTAAAGCGAAGGAAGACATAATCAGCGATGGAAATAAAGTGAGGGTCAACAGGAGCGGAAATGCTGGGATGACCGTTGGCGGAACAGGAGATGTTCTTTCAGGCTTGGTGGCTGCGTTTTTCGTCTCTGGAAGGCCCTTATGGAGTGCATCGGCAGCTGCGTTCATCAACGGTTACGCTGGTGATTTGTGCTTTGAGGAGAAGGGTTACAGCTTCACAGCATTAGACGTGGCTAACAAGCTTCCTCAAGCAATAAAATTTGCAATTGATTTTTGATTTCTGATTTTCCATCTTAAGGTGATCCTGTTGACGGAGTTCTTTCTGATGAAGTGGATCTACGAAAGGATGGTTTACACAAAAAAGGCTTGTAAGCTTGTATCAGAAAGTCTAAAAGGAGTAGAGGTATCGATATGCTTCCCACTCGAGTACAAAACTGCAGTGCTCGTAAACGAGCTTTCAGAAATCGTAGAGCTGAAGGTATGCAGATTCGATGAGCCAACGACGAAAGATGAAGCTGTAAGATGGTTGGGGGATAAGGGAGTAAAGATAAAAGATAAGGAAGAATGTCTAGATTCACCCTACTTTCTGGACTGCGTTGCAACGTTAAGCAGAAAGGCATTAAAACGCAAAAGGAGTGTGGAGGGAGTTATCGAACTAACCCGAAGCGGAGTTGACAGGCTCAGAGAGCTTGAGAGCTCGGGTGTTTTCAAGAAAGCAATCTCAGTCGATGACTCTGAAATAAAAGGAAAGGGGGAAAACATATACGGCACAGGTTTGGGATTGCTCGATGCACTAACTAGGTTGAACATCCAGCTTCCCGGGAAAAGGGTTTTCATCATCGGTTTCGGAAGGGTTGGTGAAGGATGTGCTTCCTTGCTGAAAAAAATCGGATGTGAAGTGGAGGTTTTCGATAAAGACGAGCTGAAATGCATGCTTGCCGAGTATAAAGGCTTCAAAGTCAGCGAACCAGAGACCAGTTTGGGCAATGCAGACATAATCGTTACCGCCACCGGCTCCGATAGCGTGATAAATTCCTCAAATATTTCGTTCATCAAGAATGGAGCCATTCTTTGCAACATGGGTGCTGGCAGACATGAGATCGATTTGAGGGGTTTGACGGATTACGAAAAAGAAGACTTGGGCATAGTTTCCAAATTCAGCGGTAAGAATTACTTCTACGTTATGGCCAACGGAAGGCCGGTAAATCTTGCGGTGGGGAATGGGACTCCCCTCGAGATAATGGATAAGACCTTCGCTTTGGTGGTGTTTGCTCTTGACTATCTCGTAAACCAAGATTTCTCTGGAATCATAAGCACTCCAAAAGAGGTAGAATACAAGTTGGCCAATCTGGTGAGCCTGAACAAACCATAAAACCATAAATAAAAATTAAAATTAGTCCTTGTTTTTATTATTTCTTCTAATAAAAAAGGCAACTACCAGTAGAATTCCTGCTGTTAATAGGCCCTCAAACGGTGAGGGAAGCGGGTTTAAAGGTTTTGCGGAAGGAGTACTTGTAGGAGTACTTGCGGGACTTTGTGGGGGATAAGATGGCTTAGGTGTGCCAGATGTTGGAGATTGTGCGGTTGGTTCCGTTGGTTCAACCGTAACCGAACTTTCTTTACAATCGGCAGGGCAGTTTTCAGGATTCTCCGGAACTCCGCATACACCATCACCGCAAACGCTTTCCTTGAAGCTTAATTCCATCAGCTTTGTTACCTCTACTTCCTCATCTCCTACAACGCAGACCGCACACTTCTCTGCTGCAAGGTGGGAGCATTTTTGCCAGCTCTTTACCGTTTTCTGTTCATATCCCTCTTTCGCACAGTAGCTAAATTCGTCAGCAGCCTCTCCCCTTAAAAGCTCCCATCCCTCAACTTCCTTCCCATCAGGAAGTACGCAGACTCCTTTTTCTCCTTCGGGGGTGCTTTCCACCCGATACTCATATCCAAGCCCGAGGCAGTAAACCGCAGCGGGATTTTTTGCGCTGAAGGGTCTCTGACTTTCAAAAAATTCTTCAACTACAGGTTTAGGGGTAGAAGCGAGCTCAACACCTGTGACATAAAACGTCTCATTGACGAAATCGGTGTAAGGATGGTCGTAGGGGAGGTATCCATATCCTTTAAGTCCGTATCCGATTCCATAACTATTCTTTTGAATCCATCCGCCACTTGTATTCCAGTCTGAAAAAATCATGCTGTCATTCCAGCCAACAAGGAGAACGCAATGTCCCCAATTTGATGAACAAATGGAGAGTGGCCCATAGCACAAAAGAGCCCTTTTTATGTCATCCATGCTTGGATTCACTTTCACATACTGTTTTACCGTCCAAAGATCGTTTTTCCAGTTAGAACAAACTCCATCCAAGTAGCTTGGATTAGAGCAGTAGCTGTCTGTTGAGTTCCAGCACGAGCTAAGACAGTACGTGATCTTGTACGTTTTCGTATCCTTATTGAACTCACATTTAGCATCGGGGAGAGACAGACAATTCTTATCATGAGTTACTGGAACGCAAGAAACAGAGAGGTAGGGATAGCAACTTTCATTGACAACTCCACCATCCCGAATTTCTTTAAGCGCCTTGTAATTCCAGCCACCGGCCATACAGTCCCCTCCTCCCTTTCTTCCGCTAACGAGATACTGTTCGGAGAGATCTATACCGGACATTGAAGGATCATCGTTCTCTATGTTGTATCTTGCCTCCACTACCGCAATTGCCGAATGTGCCCAGCATGAACCGCAGCTTCCCTGATCCTTCACCGGAGACATCCAGTTTTTCCCTCTCCAGTCTCTCCAGTCGAATTCGGATGGAAGATTGTAAACTTTGCATAGGGAGCATGGTCCGCAAATACCGCCACAATCCCAATTGGTTTCGTATCTTCCCCGAATTCCATCATCACAGTCGCATGCGTCTCCAACACCATCTCCATCAACGTCTCCTTGGAGCCGATTCTGCAATCCCGGACAGTTATCGCATATATCACCCACTCCATCCCCATCCGAGTCTTTCTGTAGGGGATTGTAGGAGATGGGACAGTTGTCACATTTATCTCCACAGCTTGGATCCTTTATCCATTTCACCCCATCCCAGTACGTTGGATTTTTCTTGAACTCGCCACAATCTCCATCCGTATCTGCCTGATTTGGATTCTTTTGGTGCCAGCAGTTATCGCATGCATCTCCAACATTGTCGATGTCAAGGTAATCTGCCTGATCAGGATTGGGGGTATTCACACAGTTATCGCAAACATCTCCGATACCATCTCCATCCGAATCCTTCTGATTTGAATTAGGCATGAAAGGACAATTGTCTTGGGTATCGCAAGCGTTGTCGTGGTCGCTGTCTCTGCAAATCTCGCATGCATATCTACATCCCTCCGTATCTTTATCGTTCCAATTCTTAGCGGAATCGCATGTGTTGCGTTCTCCAATATTCCTCCCCTCGTTTCTAATATCAAATTCTTCATTTGCACACGCCTGATTATTCAACAACCGATTATGCACCGAGTTCTGAATGTGAATACCTTCCCGGCTGTAGCTCTCCACATTTGAATCAAGCTGGCTGGAGGCAACTTTATTTAAGAAGATTCCGTAAATATCGTTCTCAAACAAAACGTTACTATGGAGGGTGTTGTTGGCTGCGTTCTCCACCGATATTCCAACGTCGTACCCGCTCACATTACAATTTTCTATAACAACATCGTCAAAGCCGTTGTTGAGGATTCCAACTCCGTTTCCATTACCTAAAAGGCTTGCATTATTGCAATCCAGCGTCACACCATGGCTGTTTATGATGATCACACCCGCACTACCCGAGTCATTCAGATGATAAGAGCTCTCACAGAAAATCGTGTTCTTGTTTATCTTCAAGTTGTCGGTAGGTACAATGCAGCAAAGGTAAGTGCAGTCCTTAGTTCCGGCATCGTTCCAGTTATGGGTGTTGTAACACCAGTTGCTATATCCAACATTGTTCCCTTTGTCCCCTTCCTGCCATATGTCTGAAACAAGATTACCGCACGCTTTATTGGATTTAACTGTGCTAAAATTGGAGTTCAAAAAGCCTAGACCGTAGCTGTTAAAACTCAGATTATTAGCGTAGATCTCGTTATAATCGGAATCCGTGAGTATCAAACCACCATAACCATTCAGGTACAAGTTATTTGAGCGGATCTTGTTGTTAGAGGAAGAATCAATCCAGATTCCGTACCAGAAATATCCGATCGTGCAGTTTGTGATAGTGTTGTTGCTTCCCGTTACCTTGATACCAAACTCTCCAAGATCAAAGGGTGAATTGCCAGCTATTAGGTGCCCTTTACAATCGAAGACGGTGTTATTTCCCGTGAATACAATGCAGTTTCCCGTCTGATTCAGAATGTTTTGGTTCAGTAAAACTTTACCAGAGTCTCCTGCCAATTTTTCAATGCATTCGCTGCATGAACCGCATTCGCTCGCTTGAGCTGTAGAAGACGAGACTAAAAAAATGGCTGCCAGCAATAAAATCTTGCATTTTTCCATTGCATTCTCTCCAAATTTTTAAATTTTTAAGAAACAAACTGATGAAATTTATTCTCTTAATATTTAAAATTTTTGATCTATAATTAAAATTGTAGAAAAAAATATTAAAAAATTAAATCAGGTTAAAATTTCCTCCTCAACTTCCTCCTGGACTTCCTGGCTGTATTCTTCCTCTACAAACCCATTAGAGCTTACTGCAAATCCCTTTACCTTATATACACCTGTTCCTTCAAGGTGCACAGCTCCACTTCCCTTCGCAAACACCTTCAAAGTTCCTTCTGCCGTAACAGTAATGTCTTCGCCCTTGATTATTATCTTGCCTTCTCCGGTGTAGGTTGCTGTTCCATTGTCAACGCTCTTATTTCCAAAGCCAACCGCCACGATCACGCTATCTTCGGGAGCTGTCACAGTCCCATTTCCGCATATCTTTACGATTCCGCTGCCCTCGATTATAACACTCCCGTTTCCAGCAGCAAACAGAATTCCGCTGCCTTCAAGGTCAACTGCTCCAGTTTGCTGATGGTTCATGAACCAGATTATTCTCTTAAGCTGAAGGTGCGAATGGCGCATGTACTTGACAGCCATCTTCAGTGCATGATCTTCTCTTATCAGGAACTTGTTAACTGCTCTGTTCCTTTCAAGCTCCATCAGCCTTTCCTTAGCCTCTTCAAGCTTCTCTCTAGCCCTATCCGTGTCGGCAGTGAACTTTTCAAGCCATCTCTCCAGCATGGTTGTATCTTTGCCCTGAGCCTGATATTCCTCGATCAATTCCTGAACCCTTTCCTTCACGTTATCGGCTTTATCAAGCATTTTCTCCATAACGAAGATCCATCTCAAGCCAATGGCCTTCTTCAGTGAAACCTTCGCTTCCAACCACTCCTTCTTCAGCTCCTTTGCTGCCTGCTTCAGCTCTTCGATGGTTGAAGCGCTTTCGATATCTTCCCTGACAGCAGAAAGATCGGCTATGTGTCCTTCTATCTCCTCAAGCAAAGCCTCTTTCTCGGGATAGTCAACGGAACTGTTCTCTACCTTCTCTTTGATGCTCAATAGTGAAGCCACAGCAAGATCGCAGCTCGAAAGTAGCCATGCTTTGAACTCATCGAAGGTGTCGTCGTTCAGCACTATTCCGAAATGCTTGCTTTTAAGCCTCGCTTTGTCCCTCAAATACTTCTCTTTTATTTTCTCAAATTTTACAAACCTCTTCTCTCCCGGGGTATATCCCGGATTTCCCATATCGAACGCCGAGACTGGAACCATCGCAGCGACAAGCAATGCCACCATTGCGATGGCCACCATTTTCATCCCTTTACCCGCCGTCACCTGCATCACCTCGAAAACTTGTTGGAAGTGTTTAAATTTAAGGATTCTTTTAAGCGTGATAAATTGCCTCGGTTTTTAACAGTTTAAAAAGCTTTATTTTACTTTACAAAGCCCTCAAAAATTTTATTTTACTTCATGAAAATTTTTAGGGAAAGTTCGACTTCCATGATTTTATAGTTTCAGGAAGATTTAAAAGCACCTCAGCCCTTATCTCCAGAGATGGGAAAACTCAGGGCCTTCACAACTTCCCTGCTGTCACTCATTATTTTCTGCTCACTCATAGCAAGCGCTAGCGCAGCAACAATCCATGGTAAGGTGTTCTCATGGGAAACCCTCGAGCCTGTGAGTGCGATAGTAGAAATAAACACCACTCCTGCTCAGAAAATGGTGGCAAAGAACGGAAGTTACTCTTTTGAGGTGCCTCCAGGCGTTTACAAGTTAAAAGCCTACGTAATGGGATCAGATCTTTTTGCTGAGGAGAACATAACAATAGTAAAGGAAGGAAACTACGTCATAGACCTAGTTCTCTTTCCTCAAATTGAGTATCCCGAACTGGAGGACATAAACAAGGTCGAATTTCCGGTTGACGAGGGGGAGGGGGTAAATTATTACATCTATCTCATCCCCCTCGCCGTTGGGGGAATCGTCTTGCTTTTCTATCTCCGCACTCGCACTCCGCAAACGGTGGAATTTCAGGAAGAAAAGGCTCCTGATCTGCCGGAAGATCTTAAGGAGATTGTAGATATACTCGTGAAAGAAGGTGGTAGGATTTCCCAGAGAGAGTTGCGTAAAAAACTCGGGTACTCGGAAGCGAAAGTCAGCCTGATGATAGCTGACTTGGAAAGAAGAGGGATAGTTGAGAAGGTAAAGAAGGGTAGAGGCAACATCCTCTTCCTCCGCGATGAATTCATAAGGTGATTCTTCCTATCCTTCTTATGTTTCCCATGCATCCTCTAATTCACTTTCAAGCCACTCAAAAAATTTATCTTTATTGGGTATAATTGATGAATGATCTAAATGTTTCCAGAAAAAATGCTGGAAAGGGCAAGAGAAGTAGCATCTTTCATCGCAGAAAGTGATGATGTCCTTATCGTAACGCACATCGATGCCGATGGTATTACAGCCGGATCGATAGCCAAAATTACTCTCGAAAGGTTGGGAAAGAATTGCGATATCCTTTTTGTCAAGCAACTTGGAGAAAGCGAGATCGACAGAATAGCAGACGAAAGCAGGTTCACGTGGTTCACAGATTTGGGGAGCGGTCAGCTGGACTTGATAGCAAAAAATCTCCTCCATTTCGCGATAACAGATCACCACGTTCCAGTTTCAGATGATAGAAGGCAGCTTAATCCACACATTTTTGGATTCGATGGAAGTTACGAACTTTCCGGAGCTACAACAACCTATTTGGTTTCAAAGATGCTTGGAAGAAGTCTATTCGCGAAAAACGTTGATCTAGCAGCATTGGCAATAGTTGGAGCTGTGGGAGATCTGCAGGATTCTCGAGAAGGAAAGCTTATCGGTCTGAACAGAGAGATTTTGGAAGATGGAATTGGAAGTGGAACTCTGGAAGTAAAAAAGGATTTGAGGTTGTTCGGGAAGCAGACTAGGCCGGTTGTGAAGATGCTCGAATACACATTCGATCCTTTCCTTCCGGGAATAAGTGGAAACGAGAAAGGCTCAATTGAGTTTCTAGAATCGCTGGGAATAAGGATTGATGAGTGGAGCAGGTGGATCGACCTAAGCGAGGAGGACAGGAAAAACGTTACATCTGCCTTGATTAAACTCTGCATGAATTCTAAAATGCCCTACAAGATCATCAAAAGGCTTGTTGGAGAGAGCTACATCTTACTGAACGAGGAGGAGGGTTCGGAGCTCAGGGACGCGATGGAATTTTCAACCCTTTTGAATGCCACCGCCCGCTACGGCTATCACGAAATAGGCTTGCAAGTCTGCCTTGGCGATAGGGAGGATGCACTGAGAAAAGCCAGATCTCTCCTTCAAAACCACAGAAGGAATCTCTCCGAGGGATTAAAACTCGTTGACGAGCTTGGAATTACAGAGCTTGAACATATCCAGTATTTCGATGCAGGAGACATGATTCTCGACACGATAGTGGGAATCGTTGCGGGAATGTGCTTTTCAAAGGCAAATCTGAACAAGCCGATCGTTGCTCTGGCTAAGAATGAAGAAGGAATAAAGGTATCGGCAAGGGCGACCCAGAAGCTCGTCGATAGGGGTGTGCATCTCGCGAAGGCGATCAAGGAAGTTGCTGAAAGGATTGGAGGAAAAGGAGGCGGCCACAGCATCGCAGCCGGAGCCTTAATTCCCGAATCAGAAGTTGAAAGCTTTCTGAGGGAGCTGGACAAACAAATCGGCTTTCAGCTCAGGTAGTGGGGCTAGAGGTTAAAACCCCGAAAGGGTTATAAGGAATTTTTAACCTAAAAGTTTTGAGGTTTTACCTATGCCGGAAAAAGAAAGGGATCGGGAGCATCATGAGAGGCTTTTTAAAGCTTCTCTGAGCCCGTATAGAAGACAGATCGTTGCTGCAATAGGAATCCATGGAAAAACGAGGGAAGAAATCCAGAAAGAACTTAATCTTACAGACTTCCAGCTAAGATTCAATCTCGACTGGTTGATAAAAGAGGGTTTTGTTGTTGAGGAAGATGGTGTATTGAAGCTCACAGACGATGGAATCGAGCTTCTTGAGGCTGGTTAGAAGTTGAAAAGGTTAGAAATAGAGCTGCAGAGTTACAGCTGATCCAGTTGCCCTACATCAGAACGAAGATCAAGATCAAGAGGACAGCTGTTAGGATTCCTGTTGGGAGGAGGCTCTTGTAAACACCGAACAGCTTAGCCTTGTAGTATTCTGAAGTAAACACCAAGCAAAGGTGCAAGGGAGAGAGCATCACGCCAAGATAGCCAGCTCCAAAAACGAGCATGAAGTTTTTGTAGGCTATATCCCCAATCCCTGTAAATTTCGTGAGTAAAGGTAGGGCTATGGATGCGTAGCTTATCTCTACTCCAGTAGAGAACCCTATGATGAAAGAAAGGAGAAACGATGCAACCGCTGGCGGAAAATTCCAAGCATGCAGGTGCTGGAAAAATATTTCGGCTGAAGAAGTGTACTCAATTAAGCCCTTGTAAATCATTACGGCAAATATCAGGACTATAATCTTGGCGTCCAGCGTTTTTCTGAAGATGGAATCCAGATCCGAAAACCTCACCCGTTTGTGGATAAAAAGGATTGCAAGCGAAATTACGAGAGTTACAAGCAAATCAAGCTTGAAAACCAGACTCGCGAAGGCTACGATAATAACAGGATAAAAAGCATAAACCATTTTTAGGATGTTTTTCCAGTTCGGCCTGAATCTTATCTCCAGCCTTCCGTACATCCAAGTCATTAAAAAGCCCGAAAAGATTGCTATTATCGCAATAGGATAGGTTGCTCTGAAAACTTCGAAGAAGGGGGCATTAACTACTGTAGCCCCAACAACAAAGCTCGGATAGAGGGGCCAGACTGTAACCCAAGGATGCCTGAACCAGTAGTTTATGTAGGTAGCGCGTTCGGGACTCAAGTTGAACTCTTTCACCAGATTGACAATCATCACGGCTGAAATCAGTGCTCCACCGGGCATTGGAAGTAAGCCGACTATTAACGGGATCAAAAGAAGACTGAGCATTCCTGTCATAGCCGAAACAGAATTCGTTAGAGCTTCGAGTAGTTTGAAGTATTCCATTGAATATCCGAGGGTGAAAGCAAGGATGACTATCGCCAGAAGCTTGAGTGTTTGAAAAGAGGTCGCATAGATAAAGATCTGATTGAAAGTTTCCAGCCCAATAGTGAGCAAACCTAGCAGAACAGCTCCTACCAAAATTGATACGCTTATGTTAATGAATCTGATCAGGATTAGAATTACTAAGATCGATACAAAAAGGGATATGGAGGGGTCCATTTTCTACTTTACCCTACTCTAACCTATTCTAGCACTTTACCTTACTCTATCTTATCCTCGTCCCTGGTTCAACTTCCTTGTCAGGGTGAAGCAGTATCGGCTCTCCGTTTCTGTCCGCTGCGAGAATCATTCCCCTGCTTTCAACGCCCATGAGCTTTGCAGGCTTTAGATTGACAAGAATTGGCACGAGTTTGCCGACTAAAGCTTCAGGCTCGTAGTACTCAGCTATCCCCGCGACAACCTGCCTCACTTCATCTCCAACATCCACTTCCAGCCTAAGAAGTTTCTTGCTCTTCTCAATCTTCTCAGCCTTTACAATTTTACCAATCCTCAAATCGAGATTTTTAAACTCTTCAAAGGTTATCTCCCTCATATCAATCTCCTCCGGTTTGTTTTCCTCCTCAACTTTAACTTTCCCTCGGGTTTCAACTTCTGATACCTTAACCGATACCTTAACCTCTTCCAACTCTCCTTTCTCCCCTAACTCCCTTTTCTCTGCCATCGCTATTCTTTCATGCATCGTCTGTTCAAGCTCGGCTATTTTTTCGGGAAAAAGCTTCGCAAACGGGATCTTCGGCTTTTCAATCTCGAAGCCTTCAACCTTCAAAGCATCCTCAATTCCGGATTTCTTAACATCAAAACCCAAGAACTTCGAGAATTCCTTCATTGTTTTTGGAAGAACGGGATAGGATAGGATCGTCAAAGCCTTGGCAAGCTGCAAACAAGTTGCAACAGCCTTCTCACATTCCTCACGATTCGATTTTATAAGATCCCATGGCTTTGCGTTCTGGAAGTAGTTGTTTCCAAAGCTTGAAAGCTCCATGAATGCATCGCTCACAGCCTTGAACTCCCAGTTCTCCAAAGCTTTCTTTATTTTATCAACCGCAGTCTCTATCGCTTCCAAAGCGGCCTCATCAACTTTTGCATCCAGCTTTCCGAAGTTCTTCCATGCGAAGTGAGTTACACGATAAAGAAAATTCCCAAGATTTGCTATCAGCTCGTTATTAATTTTGTCTGCAAAAACCTCCCACGAGAAGTTGAGATCTTTCTGATGGGAGGTGTAGTTGACGAGGTAGTATCTCAAGAAGTCTGTGTTCAGGCCAGAAGCGAGATAGTCATCTTCCAGCCAGACAACGTAGCCTCTGGACTTTGAGAAGGTTTTGCCCTCAACCTTGACCATCCCACTGGCAACGACAGCATTCGGCAAAGAATATTCCGCTCCTTTAAGCATCGCCGGCCAGAAGATACAGTGGTGGTAGACTATATCCAAGCCTATGAAGTGGATTATCTCCGCCTTGCTTTTAAGCCATATGTCTTTCCAATCCATTTTACCTTCGCAGGCTTTTTCGGTGAAGGAGATGTACCCTATTGGAGCGTCAACCCAGACGTAAACAACCAGATCCTCGCCTGGAAATTTGACTCCCCATTCGAGGTTTCTGGTTATGCACCAGTCCTTGAGCTCCATCGTTACCCATTGCTTCGCATAATTCAAAGCATTTTCAGTGCCTTTCAGTTTACCCAGATAATCCAGAAGAAAATCCTTAAACTCGGTGAGCTTGAAGAAATAGTGCTTCTGCTTTCTGTAGATTGCTTTAGAGCCACAAATCTTGCATCTCGGTTCGAGAATTTCACCCGGCTCGAGATGTCTGCCGCATCCCTGATCGCATTCATCTCCCCGAGCGATCGCTCCGCAGTAAGGGCAAACTCCTTCAACGTATCTATCTGGCAAAAATCTGTTGCAGTTTGGACAGTAAGCCAGCTCGATCTCCTTGGGGTAGATGTAACCGTTGTCGAGCAACCTTTGCACGATCTCCTGCGTTCTTTTATGGTGATATTCAGCATCCGTCCTGCCGAAGTAGTCGAACTCCACATTTATCTCGCGAAAAACCTTCTGGAAGTGTTCATGGTAGATGTCAACGAGCTCCTTCGGTTTCAGACCTTCTTTTTCGGCGTTTACAACTATGGGCGTTCCATGACAATCGCTACCGCAGACAAAAATCACTTCCTCGCCGAAGAGTCGAAGATATTTAACGTAAACATCTGCCGGCACATAAGTCCTGAGATGACCTATATGGGCCTTTCCGTTAGCATATGGTAGGCCACAGGTGATGAGCTTGATCTTAGCCTTATCCATGGCTGATTGGTAATTGGCCGAGATTATAACTTTTTGGTTTGTAACTTTTTGGTTTGGGGTTCTTCAATGGATTCCGCAGTAGATTCTGAGCTCATGGAAAAAAGTTATACACGAGACTTCGCGCTGAGAAATTCGAGCTGAGCAACCCCATCTATGCGGTGTGGCTTTTAAGCTCTATTGAGAGAGGCCTTTCTTTTAATTCACTTACTTTTAAAATGGAAAAGCCTATTATATTTCCTTCTTCATCGACTTTTTCCATCACTGCATCGTTTTCCGTTTCCCTAAAATATCCTTTTTTCCGCTCAAATAGAACTTCAAGATAATCTCCCTCTTTATCATACCATATTTTTATTATTTTCTTCTCCACAGTATTCCACCTTTCTTTATCTTATCTGTGAAATATGCAGTTATAATAATGCAGTTATAATAAATATATCCTCAGTTGATACTTTAACTACAACACATAAATATTTCTCCGTTACCGGTGTGGTGTCATAATGCCGATAAAACAGCTCAACTTCAGGATCGGTTTGTGATCTCACGATTACATCGGGATCTAATAACGTTTCCCGTATTCTATCGATTTGCCCGGACATTTCTGGATGGTCAACCTCGATGTGTTCCTGTCTTTCCTCAGTTAATCGAATCTGCCGTTCATGAATGTCCTCAAACCATTTCATCCAAGTACACTTTTTTACACTTAATCCGGAAAACCAATTCACTAAACTCCAACCTTCTGGCAGAACTCCTCCACCGGGCATTCAGAGCAGAGCGGTTTTATAGGCCTGCAAACCGTCTGCCCAAAGGCGACGAAAGCTGTGTTAACCCGCTTCCACAACTCCTTTGGAACGATTTTCTTAAGCTCCTCCTCAGTCTCTTCAGGCTTTTCCGTTCTAACCAAGCCTAGGCGGTTAGCTATTCTGTGGACATGAGTATCGACAGCGATTGTGCTCTTGTTGAAAGCATGGGTCAGAACAACGTTTGCGGTTTTTCTTCCAACGCCGGGCAACTTTACCAGCTCTTCATAAGAATCTGGCACTCTCGAGCCGTGTTCTTCCACGAGTATCTTCGCCATCGCCTTGAGGTTCTTAGCCTTGTTCTTGTAGAACCCGGCAGCCTTAATCAATGAGGCTATCTCCTCTTCCGAAAGCCTTGCAAGCTTTTCTGGCGTGTCAGCGACTTTGTAAAGATTGCTCGCAGCCCTAACAGTCTGCTCGTCCCGCGTTCTCGCACTGAGGATTGCAAAGACGAGATGCTGAAAGGGTTCGTTAAGAAAACCCTTCAGCGTAAAAACCGGAGCGTTTCTTTTTCTGGCCTCGCTTTCCATTAAATCCAGAAGCTTTTCCCAGTCTAGGGATTTTTTAGGTATCATCTGCGGATCAAAATCAAAAAAGAAAAATTATTCAGCATCGTTATTCAACAATCTATTCAACATCGATCCCTTTGAGCCAGGGCATCATCTTCCTTAGCTCTCTTCCAACCTTCTCGATTGGATGATTCTTCTCCATTTCAAGCAGTTTGTTGAAGACCGGCCTGTTAGCCTGGTTTTCAAGAATCCACTCCCTTGCAAACTCTCCCGTCTGAATCTCTCTGAGTATCTTCCTCATTTCCTCTTTCGTTTGCTCGGTGAAGATTCTTTTGCCACGGGTCATTCCTCCGTATTTGGCTGTATCGCTCACCGAATACCACATCGCGTAGATTCCGCCTTCGTAGATCAGATCTATTATCAGCTTTAGCTCATGTAAGACTTCGAAGTAAGCTATTTCAGGCTGATAGCCTGCCTCAACCAAAATCTCGAAGGATGATTTGATCATCTCAGCTACTCCTCCACATAAGTTGACTTGCTCCCCGAAAAGATCGGTCTCGGTTTCTTCCTTAAATGTTGTTTCTATAACCCCGGCTTTCGTCGCCCCGATTCCCTTTGCATACGCCAATGCTTTCTCCAAAGCTTTGCCGGTGTAGTTCTGATGAACAGCAACCAGAGCGGGAACTCCTATGCCTTCAGTGTACATCCTTCTGACTATGTGTCCCGGCCCCTTTGGAGCGATCATGGTGACATCAACGAACTCGGGCGGAACTATCTGGTTATAATGGATGTTGAAACCATGAGCAAACATCAGCATGTCTCCTTCTTTAAGGTTGTCTTTTATGCTTTCCTGATACACCGCAGGCTGGAGATTATCCGGCACCAGAAACATTATGACTTTCGCCTCTTTCACAGCTTCGGGAGTTTCAACAACCTCAAAACCATCATTTACAGCTCTTTCCCAATTCTTCGTTCCCTTCTTATCCGCAACTATGACATCCAAGCCGGAATCCCTCAGATTCTGCGCATGTGCATGTCCCTGGCTCCCGTAACCGATTATTGCAATCTTCAAACCCTTCAAAACCTCAAGATTCGCATCTGCATCATAGTATACCTTCGCCATCCGATCACCGAAGCTTGTTGGGACATATCGTTTAAATACATTTCTTCAAAGTGAGAAGGGATGAAATCGCGTGAAAGCACGAGAACTCTAAGGGAGAAAATAATCGATCTCCTACTCGAGAAGAGAAAGATAACTGTGAGCGAGATAATTCGCTTTTTGGATCTCGATCCCAGAATGGAAAGAGAAGTTCTCTCAACAATTGAGAAAATCCCGAAAACTTTGAAGAGGAAGGGTTTCCAACTCTACATGATACCACCAAAATGCAAATCCTGCGGTTTCGAATTCAGCAAGCCGAAGGCGAGCAAATGTCCGAGATGTAAAAGCCAAAGAATTGAGGAGGCGATTTTTGTTCTTGAATAGGGAAATTCTTTGTCTTCGCAGTCCGATCCTACAGCACATCTCTCGCTTTCATCCCTGGCTTAGCCCCCATTTCCAGAGCTTTCGATGTCGCAACTTTAATCTTTGCATTTAAAACATCCTCGAAATTTCTAACGCCGCTAACTATACACGCTGCATTCCCCATCTTTTCAAGGATCTCCGGATTGAGGTACGCACAACCAACCAGAATTCTTTCACCCTTCATGATTAATAGCGGAGCTCCCTCCAAGTCAATTTTTATTCCGAGAACTTCCTTCCCCTCAATTTCGAGGCTCGCAACCTCCACCCCAGATTTTGAGAATAAGGTTTTCATAATCGGGGTTCTGCTTGTGTTAATAAAAGTTTTAAGGGTTAAAGAGTTGGTGCGCTTAGCGAAACGATTTCGGGAAAGTACTTTTCGGAATGGGGAAAAAATTTTATATTGCCCAATCCCTCGCTTTATGCTGAATTTTTGGTGATGCTAAATGTATGCGAGAATCAAGATCAGGGATACCGTTAGAGTTCCTCCTTCAAGATTCGGTGAGGATATAAACGAAGTGATTGAGGATCTGCTCTGGGAGCAGTTCGAAGGAAAGCTCGACAAGGAGTACGGAATGATCATAGGGATAGAGAGCATAGAGGATATCGGAGAGGGCAGAATCATCGAGGGCGATGGAGCCGTCTACTACGACGTCGTATTCAATGCGATCTCCTTCAAACCGGCAATGCAGGAGGTTATAGAGGGCGAAGTTATGGAGATAGTCGAGTTCGGAGCCTTCGTAACCATCGGGCCTTTGGATGCTCTCCTGCACATGAGTCAGATAATGGAAGATTACGTTGTCTACGACGACAAGAACAAGAGGCTCATAGGCAAAGAAACGAAACGATCACTGACCGAGGGAGATTTTGTCAGGGCGAGAATCGTCGCCCTAAGCCTGAAGGAGAGAGAGCCGGAAAAAAGCAAAATTGGTCTAACAATGCGCCAGCCCTGGCTTGGATGCCTGAGATGGCTGGAAGAGGAGAAGGCAAAGCTTGAAAAGGAGATTCAAGGATAGTGGGTGAAACTATGCCAGATTATGCATGCAGAAAGTGCAAGTTCATAAACCACGACACCCTCGTTTGCAAGAACTGCGGAAGCACGGATCTCACGAAGGAGTGGTACGGCTATATAGTGATAATCGATCCGGAGAAAAGCCAAATTGCCGAGAAGCTCGGAATAAAGATCCCCGGAAAGTACACGATAAAGGTTGACTGAATACAATTTTCCATGGAAAGAGGTCTAAAACTCCCGGAAAGCCTGAGAGCTTTTCTCGCAAAGCCTCACGGAAGGCTGTACCGGGGAAAAGGCTTAGAGACAATCCAGAAAATTGAGGAACTTGGAAAGCATACACCTTTAGTTTGCGTTGGCGACATGGTAAGCTATTACGCCTTCAAAGCAGGATTTATCCCGGATATGGTTATAATCGACTTAAAAACCGTCAGGGGCGAACTCGATTCCGAGAAAGTTTCTTTCATCAAATCGAGGATTGAAGATTACGAAAAAAGGAGGGTTAGGAACCCACCAGCCTTCCTGACTCCCGAACTCACGTCAATCTTGGCAGAGAGTGTGAAAGAGCTTGGAAAGAAAAAGATTGCCTTAGTCGTTGAGGGTGAGGAAGATCTGGCAACACTTGCACTGGTCTACCTTCTGCCTTACAACTCGCTCATCCTTTACGGCCAGCCAGGCGAGGGCGTTGTGGCTTTGGTTGTAACGAGAGAGCAAAAAAATATAATACCCGGGATACTTGAGAAGATGGAGAGGCTTGAGGATGGGGAAAAGGTAATAAAGCTCATCCTCGATGAGGGAATTCTCTGATAAAAGGGTGAAATTCTGATAAAAACGATCATAAATCCCAAATCGGAGGTGAACCGATGGAAATAGAGGTTGAAAGAGATAACACAAATCCGCTCCTGAAGAGAAGAGAACTGCATCTAAGGCTAAAATATGAGAAATCCCCTACTCCTACAAGAAAAGCTGTAAGAGAGAAGGTAGCAGGGCTTTTCAACGTTAGCCTTGACAGGGTAGTCGTCAGCTACATCAAGCCCCATTTCGGGAAAAGCGAGGCAACATGCTACGTCAAAATCTACGATTCAAATGAAGAGCTTTTAAAAACCGAACCGAAGTACGTCATTGCAAGAAACTTCCCGGCAGAGGCTGAAGGGGCTGAAGGGGCTGAAAGCGAGGCTGAGAGCGCAGCCTGAGCTGAGGTGATAAGATGAGCGTTCACAAGTATTACGAGATAAAGGGTGAAAAGCTGATAAGGAAGCGAAAGTTCTGCCCGAGGTGCGGAGAGGGGGTTTTTCTGGCCGAACATGCGGACAGACTTTCATGCGGGAAGTGCGGTTATACGGAGTTCAAGAAATAGATTAATAGATTAATAGATTAGATGTTAAATGAATTAAATAAATTAATCCGCTAACCGATAACCAATGATTTCCCTTGGAATCGAAGGTACAGCATGGAGCCTAAGCGTAGGGGTTGTAGATGAAGATGAAGTTCTGCTCATAGAGAACGATCCCTACATCCCGAAAGAGGGTGGAATTCATCCGAGGGAGGCTGCGCAGCACCACTCAGAAAGAATAGGTCCACTTATAAAATCCGTTCTTTCGAAAGTCGATAAAGTTGACGTCGTCTCCTTTTCCCAAGGCCCGGGAATGGGGCCATGCTTAAGGATAGTTGCAACCGCAGCCAGAGTTCTTTCACTCAAGCTCGGGAAACCGCTGGTTGGAGTCAACCACTGCTTAGCACACTTAGAGGTGGGAAGGTGGAAGACGGGAGCGAAGAATCCCGTTACGCTTTACGTAAGCGGTGGGAATTCGCAAGTAATAGCGAGAAGGGGCAAGCGATACAGGGTTTTTGGGGAAACGCTTGACATAGGCATAGGAAACGCTCTGGATAAGCTGGCAAGATACATGGGCTTGAAGCATCCCGGTGGGCCGAGAATCGAGGAGCTTGCAAAGAGAGGTAAAAAATACCATGAGCTCCCCTACGTCGTTAAAGGGATGGATTTTTCCTTCAGCGGGATGGTTACGGCTGCACAGAAGCTTTACGATGACGGAGTAAGTAAGGAGGACGTCGCCTTTAGCTTTCAGGAAACAGCTTTTGCAATGCTTGCAGAGGTTTCAGAGAGGGCGATGGCATATCTCGACAGGGACGAGCTCCTTCTCGTAGGAGGAGTTGGTGCGAACTCCAGGCTTGCAGAGATGCTCAAAGTAATGTGTAAGGAGAGGAATGCGAAATTCTACTCTCCGCCCAAGGAGCTTATGGGAGACAACGGAGCGATGATCGCCTACCTCGGATTGCTCATGTTCAAGCATGGCTACGAGACGAGACTTGAAAATTCAACTGTTAAGCCGGATTTCAGGATAGAGGAAGTTGATGTAAGCTGGGATTAAGGTGAGTTTATGCAGCAAAAACGGCGAAAACAGCAACAAAAACCGGAGAAGATCTATCTTGGAGGAGAAGCTGAGGTTAGAATCTATGCTGATTACGTTGAGAAAATAAGGAGAGAGAAAAAGTACAGAATCACTGAACTCGACAAGATTCTGAGAGAGAACAGAACGAGGAGTGAAGCGAGGATAATTTCTGCAGCAAGAAAAGTTGGTGTTCCCACTCCACTCATTTTCGATGTTGAGGGGGAGAAAATCACAATGGAAAGGATAAAGGGGGAGCCGCTGAGGGAGATAATGAATGAGGAGCTTAGCAGAAAACTCGGTCAGCTTGTGGCAAGGCTCCACGATGCAAGAATTATCCATGGGGATATCACGCCAATGAACCTCATCTACTCGGACGGGAAAATATTCTTCATCGATTTCGGACTTTCTTTCTACGACAACAGAATTGAATCGAAAGGGGTAGATCTTCACATTTACTTCGAATCCCTCAAAGCATACTTTGATGATTGGAGACGATTGAAAGAGGCTTTTATCTCCGGCTACTCAAGTTATTCAAAGGCTGAAGAGGTTTTGAAAAGAGCGGAAGAAATAGAGGCTAGGGGGAGATACGTAGAGAGAAGATTGAGAAATGCTTAGCTCTTTGTTTCTTTTTCCAGCTCACTTTCCATCTTCTTTTCCAGTTCTCTTTCAACTTCCTTGGCTATTACTCTCAGCTGCTCCTCGATGCTGAGATATTGCTTGAGCAAAGCCTTGCCTAACTGAGTTAGCGATGTTCCACCACCAGCCCTACCACCTCTCTCCCGCTCTACAACCTTCCCGATTCTGCTCTCCATTTTTTGCAGGTAATTCCAAACAAACCGATAAGACATTCCGAGCATTTGAGCTGCTCCCATTATCGATCCGGATTTATCAATGGCATACAGTATGTCAGCCCCACCCTTCCCAAGAATTGGTTCACCATCCTTCTCAAACCAAAATTTGTATCTCAATTTCATTTAAGACCTCCTTTTCCAATTTTAACCTTTTTCCAATTTTAAAAAACTATACATCTTCTCAAACAGATCTCCTACCGCCACGAACTCAGCCACTTCCTTATTTCTCGCGGAGAAAAGGTCTTTAACTTCACTAACATGCATTATCCTACCACCCATGATTACAGCAACTTTTTTAGCCAGCAAAACAGCCTCGATGAAGCTATGGGTTACATGGATGATTGGAATTCCGAACTCAAAATGCACTCTCCTCAGTTCCTCCATTAACATCTCCTTGGTTTTCAGATCAACTGCCGATAATGGTTCATCCAGCAGCAATAGCTCTGGCTCCACAGCTAAAGCCCTCGCTAGCGCAACTCTCTGCCTCTCTCCTCCGCTAAGGCTAGTGGGATTTCTCCCCAACAAGTGTTCGATGTGAAGTTTCTCTGCCAAATCGTAAACCCTAGAGCTATCCCTAATTCTTCTAGCTTTCAAGCCGTATTCTATGTTCTTAAAAACATTGAGATGGGGGAAAAGGGCGTAATCCTGCGGAACCAATCCTATTCTTCTCTTCTCCGGTGGTAAATGTGTTATATCACGGCCATTGAGTATAATCTCTCCTTTATCAGGCGTGAGGATCCCCGCTATGATTTCAAGCAAAACACTCTTCCCAGCACCTGTAGGCCCCAAAAGAACGAAATATTCCTTTTCAATTTCCAAGCTTATCTCTGTTAGACTGAATTTCCCGAATTTCTTTGAAACTTTTTTCACTTCAAGTATGCTCATTCTTCCTACCCCATAGAAGGACTCTCAGGAATATGAAGACAGCAAAGCAGAATAGAATCAGAATAACAGCCACTGGCCTGCTTGCTGCAAGCCCAGCTGTAAGAAATCTGTCGTATATCAGGGTTGGTGCTATCATTGGATAGTATGCGATTATCACAACAGCCCCGAACTCGCTTATCGCCCTTGCCCACGACATTAACGCTCCGGCTGCGAGATGGTGCCATGTAAGAGGAATCGTAATTGTGAAGAAGACCTTCGCTTGAGAAGCTCCTAATGTTCTCGCAACCTGTTCTAGCCTCAAGTCAACACTCTGAAAACCCTCTCTTGCCGTGTTTATGTAGAATGGAGCTGAAACGAAGAGCATCGCCACAACTATACCTGGCAACGCATCGACAAATTTAACGGGTGAGAATGAACCGATCAAACCACTCGATCCGAAAACGGCGAGCAAAGCGATTCCAGCCACTGTATGGGGGATTATAACCGGCAGGTCGACGAAGCCTTCGATGGCACTTTTTCCATAGAAGTCAGTTCTCGCAAGCAGATATGCCAGAGGAGTGCCGAAAACTATTGCGATTAATGTAGAGAGTAGTGCAGCATAAGACGTTAGGAATATGGAGTCCCAGACTGCTTTATCCTGAATTGCCTTTATGAGCCCGTTGAGATCGAAGAGCTGGTTAAGAACTGTTGAAACGATGGGGAGGAGGATGAATAAAACCATCAGCGAGGAGAGAAAGGCTACAATCTTTAAAAAATTTATATATAGGTTTTGGAGACTTTTGGTATTCGATGTCATATCATCTTAACACCTCTTAACCTCTCTTAACTTCTCTTAACTCCTCACGTATTTCTTAAGGTTTTCCGGTAACTTTTCAAAATTATCCGTTTCAGGAGTGATAGGTGGTTGTCCCAGCTTCTCGAAGACTTTTTGTCCCTCCTCGCTTATAACAAGTTCAACGAATTTCTCTGCGTAGTCTCTATGAACGGCATTCTTTGGAATCGTGATGCCATAAACGATGGGCTTGCCGGTAACCTCTTTTCCATTTGCAAGAATAACCTTAACTTTTTTGTAAAAGTCTGCATGCTCAACACTGCTTAAATCAATTTGCGCCGGAAGTTCAACGAATTTGTGGCCATGTTGCTGTGCAACGCTTCTGTAGATGAAGTAGTAGTCGATTTCTTTTGCTTCGAGTGCATAAATTAGCTCCATCTCCATGCTTCTGATCATCAGCTTATCGGTATTCGGATTTATGTTTTCCGAATTGGGCATTTTTAAAACAAAGTTCCCATTTTCTTCAACCCATCTCAGATTGGAGTTCTTCGCCACGAGATCATCGTATATGCTGTCGTCATTGTAATACAGCTCCGCCAGCTTGATAACCATCTGGCTGCGATATCCGCATGGATCATCATTCGGATTGGAGAAACCAAATTTCACGTCTGGCCTTCGAAGAATTTCGTACCAGTTGTTTGAGTTTATCTCATTGGCATACTTACTTGTATCGAGGTAAGCAAGCACAATCTGATTTCTTGCAAACTTTATGGTCCAGTCGGCATATTCGGGGTACATTAATTTTGGAATGAGGGTGTAATCTGCCGAAGCAACAACGTCAGCCTCTTTATGCAACTCCGTCACTTTCCTTATCGTTTTTGCACTGCCTGCAGCCTCTAATTGCACTTCTACATTTGGATATTTTGCTTCAAAGATTTTTTTGAGTTCTTTAAATGGCTCTGTCAGGCTACCTGCATGCAGCACTTTAAGCTTCACTTTCGCTTGAGTGGGGTCTTTCATCGAACAACCAGCGAAGATGAGCGATATAAGCAGGATGATGGTCAACATCTTTAGTTTATCCCCCATCGTATCACCATTATGCATCGCGGTACATATCGTATTTAAGCTTTGCTATTTTTAGCTGGGTGCAAAATAAAAGTTTGAATTAAAATTGTAAGAGCGTTTCCGATTCTTAAGATCCAGCCAACTCGTCGTCAATTACTTTGTAGAAGGCCTCAACAGGCTGTGCTCCAACAACCTTAATCCCGTTGATAAATATCGTTGGCGTTCCTGTTACACCCGCTTTAGCTCCATCGATGTAATCCTTTTGAATCTCCTCTTCGTACTTTTCCGAATGGATGCAGGCCTTGAATTCATCGACGTTTAAACCAAGCTCATCTGCATAGACATAGAGCTTTTCCTCTACAAGGCTTTCATTTGGCTTCACCCACTTATTTTGTCTCTCAAACAACATATTGTGAAAATCCCAGTATTTTCCTTGATCCCCAGCACAGTTTGCTGCTTTGGCTGCCAATTTTGAGACGTTTCCATGCACGGGGAAGTCCCGATAAACGAATTTAATCTTATCACCATATTTATCAAGAATCTGAGGCAGGATTTCTGTCTCGAACTTTGCACAGAATGGGCATGTAAAGTCTGAAAACTCGATTATCGTAACTTTGGCATTTTCTCCACCTATGTAAGGATCATCATCCTCGCTGACTTCGGTTCGCTGCACTTCCGGTTTCTTGCTTATATCCACAGATTGCAGGACAAGAGTTTTCCCATCTCTGGTTAGGTAAACGTCTGACATCCCAACAACCTGATTGTCCCTCTCAAATTGGAGGGAAAGCTTGTACAAATCATCGCTGTAAACGGAAACGTTTACCAGTTTTGCTGTTATTCCGGGCTGGAGCAGATAGCTGTTTATGTATTCCATCGAATTGTCGATTAAAGTCTGATTTATTGTTTGACTTAGCTGATTAGGATAGGTAGATTGGGAGGGTTGAGACTGCGGTTGAGCCGGAGATTGAGGTTCACAAACGTTAATCTGACCTTGGCTTATGCCAAAGTAGTATCCAGCAGCCAAACCAACTCCAACACCGACCAGAATACCGATTATCAGGAGATACTCTTTTTTCATGACCAATGCTGATCAGAGAGGTTTAAAAACCTTCCTGAGACTGGGTAATTTTCTCGATGATTTTAAAATTAGAATAAATAACAAAGTAATAATATTCAAGACTGAAAAATAAATTAAAATTTAGGCCGTTTTTCCAGTAACGTGTGGCGGGAGTAGTTTTGTCATCACTTTCTGGTCAGTTATTATACCCACAGGCCTTCCTTTATCGGTTACAACCAGAATCCTAACCTCCTCATCCCTCATGAGTCGGATGGCTTCTCTGATGGTTGTGTCTTTCTCCGCCATCACTATTTTCGGCCTCATCACCTCTTCAACCTTCGCATCGATTTTTCCCTCTGCAATGGCTTTAACTGCATGTTCAACCGTAAAGATTCCAACGAAGCTATCGCCACTCTTAACAGGAGTACAATAGATCCTTCTCTCAGCCAGAATCTTCGAGGCCTCTTTTATGCTGGCATCCTTGTCCACAGTAATTATCGGTGTTGACATGTGCTCTCCAATCGTGTCCTTAGGTAGTGCGACTATCCCTTCGGTGTCGATTATAACAGTATTTGCTGTGTCATCCCTTCCGCTAACCTTTCCCACAACCACAAGCTCGTTAACGGGTGTGGGGCCGATAAGGAGCCTGTCTCCAACGGAGATTTTCTTTGCGTCTCCTACCATCCTTATTCTCGCCTGACAGACCTCAGGATGGGATATCGATGGGAAGCTTATTTCTTCGACAGTCAAATCATCAAGCAATTCATCGTTTCTTATAACCGGAACTCTGACAGCTTCTTCAGGCTTTGTGATCGATAGCATCTCATAAGCTTTCACTGTTGGCCTATATCCGCCTTTTGGCCCAGGCACACCTTCGACCAGTCCCAGAGCCCTCAATGCTTGCATCTGATTTCTTACCGTGCCAGGATTTCGGTTAATCAGCTCTGCGATCTCCTCACCTTTGATTGATAATCCTGTTTTCCTCTTATATAAAGTGATTAGAGCATACAGTATATCTTTCTGAATCTGGGTTAGCTCGAGCTCCATTCAAATTACCTCCTAAAACTTTCTGAACTCTTAAAGGAAAGTGTATAAATAATTTTTCACCGATATTCTGATCATAGAGTTTCAAAGTCTATCGAGAAAAAGAAAAAGAGGCTTGTTCCCTGTAATTTATTCTAAATTGGTCACCAGAACCTTTGTTTTATAGATGTTAATTATCAATAGTAAATAAAAGATAAAGCTGCTGCAGTACATATATTTAAATGCCTGAAAGCCAAAGATGATTAGACATGACAAACATTAAGGAAAGATTTGAGCCTCGAAAACTTCCTTCGGTCTTGAGGAGTGAGGAACTTATAGACAAAGCCTTCAGAAGGGCTTCGAAGGTTAGCGGAAGAAATAAAAGAGAGAGGGCGATAAACAAACTGTCTACCCTCTCAAACGTCTTTAGCGACTACTTTAACCGAATAGTATCCTCCCACCCCAGCTACCAGAATCTCCCCCCCTTTTACAAGGAGATAATTGACATCGTGGTGGGAATAGGAAAGTTGAGAAAGAGTTTAGGAGCCCTTTCTTGGGCAAATTCAGCCGTTCAGAAGGTGATCAATAAGGGTATAAGGGAGTTAAAGGGGGGTAAAGATCCTGAAATTGTTTTAAGATCAGTTTACGGCAGAGTATCCTCGATAATAGAGCAAATAGGTGATGAATTGGATTTTCTAATTGAAGCAAAGCAGAAGATGAGGGAAATTCCCACACTTTCAGATGAGCCGATTGTAGTTGTAGCCGGGTATCCGAACGTCGGAAAATCTAGCTTGGTTGCTGCCCTATCCACCGTCAAGCCCGAAATAGCAAGTTATCCCTTTACAACCAAAAAGATTTTTGTAGGTAGGAGCAATGCCAATGGAAAAAGCTTCCAGCTCATCGATACTCCCGGCCTCCTCGATAGACCCATTCACAAAAGGAACAGGATCGAGAGAAAGGCCGTTTTATGCTTGAGGCACCTGGCTGACTGCATAATCTTCATTCTCGATCCAACCGAAACATGCGGATACAGCATTGAAAGCCAAAAATCCCTTCTTGATGAGATAAAAAGGGAGTTCAGCGTTCCAATTATTGCCGTTTACAGCAAGTCGGATCTACACGAATACCGCGATCTCCCAGCTTTCTCAGCTGTTACAGGAGAGGGGGTTGAAGAAATCAGACAATTCATAAAAGAACATCTCAACTGATCTTAAATCTCGGATGAGTCTCGAGATGTCTCAAAATAAACCAAGGCTAAATTAAAAAATTCTTCCTCCGTAGAAGATCAGATAGGAAACGTAACCGGCGATCACACCCGTGTTAAGGAAAGGGAGGCCAGGATGAGCACCTTCTTTTCTCTCGACCGTGTAAATTAGAAGGAACAGTCCGATTATCCCACCTATAAGGGTAAGAAGTGCAGAAATTTTGATGAAACCTATGTATGGGGATTCGGTGAAAACCTGAGCAGACACGACAAGGATGTTCGGGATTACAACATCCCCAACTCCCATAAAAACAGCCTTATCTTTTGATTCTTCCAAGTTTTTAAGCTGAAACGAGCGGGAGAAAGGAATGACGAAAAGCATCGGTAGCTTCATCTTTGTTATGGAGTCTGCAAGATCAACCATGTGGCCTGTTTTGTAAACTGAGATGAAATCGTAGATCGCAAGCGCAAGTAAAAGAACTATGACTGGAAATGGAGAGAGGCTGATTCCGAAAATCGAGGTAACACCTGCAGCTAGCAGCAGAGCCGTGATGTCTATAACCAACCAGTTCGGTTTCTTTACGAGCAGAACGAGGAGTAGAACAGAAAGAACTGCAGAAAAAATGCCTAAAAATGGGTAAAGAACATAGTACATAGATATGAAGATGAGAAGATACATCAGCCACTGAATCAGGCTCTGTTTGAACTTTGCAACTATGAGAATGAAGGCTGTGAAAACCAGGATTATCAGAAAGTAATAGACAGAATTCATAACATCTCCCGGATCGCTAAATGCTTGCATTCCCGCCTCTTTGTAATCGGGTGATGCTGCAAGAGCAAGGATTACAGTGAGCATGTAAACCAGTATCAGTAGGTAGCGAGCTTTCAACCTCTCACCTTCTTTGCGGATGCTTTAAGCTTTAAACACTCCCTGAGGAACTATAAAAACTTTCTCAATTCAGTTTCATTTTAACCTTCCTTAATTTTTAGTCCGTTTTTAGTCCCTTCTACCACTTTCACGCCACACAAACCATTTAAATATAGGAAACTAGATCCTCATTTTCAGGTGGTTCCTATGCAGGGTATGTGTGAAATGCAAATTGCAAAAACCTCAGAATTCTTTTTAGGATTGGTTGAGAGAGCAGAATTTTATGGAAAGAACTTCTTAGAGCCTTCTGAGGAGATAATTGAGATCTAGAGCAAAACTCAATAAATTAAAAAAATATAGTAATCAGTATTTTACGTAGATTTTTTTACCCCTCATCAGTGCTATTTTGATCGTTTTTCCGGGATCTTTATCTTTCCTTATCCTTATCACACCCTTCCTTCCGACAGATGCAGTTGTTATGTACTCGTTCTCAGCAAACACGTCTACTTCTCTCCCCTCCAGCCCGGGAACGTAGATCAACCACTGCTTTTTGCTCTCTCCAACCTCTGCCTCCATTACTTTTCCTTTCCTCTTCTCTTTCAGCGGTTGGACGTCGATGCTTACCTTCACCTCATCCTCAATTCTGCGAATGTTTCTACCCCTTCTACCAAGCAGAAATGAAATCTGGTCTTCCGGAACTCTAACAATTGCTTTCCTCTCGCTCAGAACATCAACTTCGTAATCTCTCACCAGATCGGAGAGTATCGCCTCTAGAATCGCTTTAATTTCATCTGGATCCCTCTCACCAACAAGAGGCATCACAACAACTTGTTCGCCGTATGTATAGATCTCAAACTCAACCCTCTTGGAGTTGAAGTCGTGAACATCTATCACCGGCCTTGCCAGGTCGGCTTCTGTCATGCCGGTTGGAACCTTCACCGTGAATTTAAGCTCGTAAACTTTCGTGATCCTGCCGGCATCGATGAAGATGACGGTGTCAACAACCTGCGGAATAACACCTAAATCCACCCTTCCAACCATTCTTTGAATGGCATCGATCGGCCTCGTAGCATGCGTCACGCCAATCATCCCAACTCCCGCCAATCTCATGTCTGCAAAGGTCTGAAAGTCGGAGGTCTTTCGTAGCTCGTCGTAAATAGTGTAATCCGGTCTTACGAGAAGTAGAATATCTGCTGTAAGCGACATATCGCCTTCAAGCGGGGCGTATTGGGTTATCTCATCCCTCACCATGAGGTCTCGAGGACTTTCCATCGTCTTTACCATGAATCCATTCTCCATAAGGAAGTCCGCAACGCTTGCAGCGAAAGTTGACTTTCCTGCACCCGGTGGACCGGCTATAAGGATTCCCCTCTGCTTCTCGATAAATCTCCGCTTTAACTCTTCGCTCACACCATATTCGTTTATTGAGACCTTTGCTACCGGTCTAACGGCTGTAATCTCCATCTTATCTGCGAAAGGCCTTTCAGCTATTGCTATTCTTAAATCCCTCAGCTGTACAACTGTGGCTCCATGCCTCTCTATCTCAACGCTGCTGTCATCATCTTGTCTTGCCGCTTCGAGAATCTCATGGGCTATCTCTCGCAGTTCCTCCAATGAGAGAGGCTTGTCGCTTAGCTTTACAAGCTTGAGGTTGCCTATTCTACCCCTCTTCGCGAAGGGTGGGTTTCCCTCCCTAAGATGAACGCTTGCAGTATCAGCGGTGAAAAATGAGATTACTTTCGTCTCCTCTGGCCTTATCTTCTCCTGCCTAAGCAGCACGGAATCGATGCCTTTTGCCTTTGACACAAGATGCTGAACCCCGTCACATGTTACGAGGGTTGCATTTTCCGCTTCAGCAACCTTTCTTATCAGATCATCTATAGCTCCACCTCTTGAAAGCTTGATGTCCTCAAGCTTTGGTCTCTCTCCAGCAAATCTGAATTCGATTCCCCTCTCCTCAGCTATCCTTCTCAACCTCGTGATCTCCTCAAGCCCTTGGTATCCGCTCATCTTTCCGAAGTTTGCCTGAGCCTCCAGCTCCGCAACAGCCGGCTCTGGAATTATTATGCTTCCCCTAAAATTACTGGTCTCGAAAAACCTAGAGAGTCTTCCATCAACAAGAGCGCTTGTATCAGGAACTATCTTCTTTTTTTGGGAAATTTCATGATAAAGATCACTTTCAGCCCTACTCTCAATCATACTCTACCTCCTACTCATTCATTTTAGCATTCCACAAGCTTCGGTAAAAGCAACTTCTCTCCCCCGTATGACAGGCGTTTCCTTTCTGCCTAACAAGATATATCAGTGCATCTCCATCGCAGTCAACGAGGATTGAAACTACTTCTTGCGTGTTACCTGAGGTTTCGCCCTTCTTCCAAAGGGTTTTTCTACTTCTGCTCCAGTAATGCGCATAACCGCTCTCCATCGTTTTTTCCAGAGCAAGCTGATTGGCATATGCAAGCATCAAAACCTCTTTCGTTCCAACATCTTGAGCGATTACAGGAATAAGCCCTTGGCTGTTAAATTTTATTTTATCCAACATTTTGCCCAACTCAATCTTTTTTTCCCTATTCTTATCATCCTTCAAACTATCCTTCAAACTTTCAATACTTTCCATCGAACGCTAGACCATAAGAAGCTTTATAAATGCTGTGTAATAACTAGGTAGGAGGCCGATTAATAAGAAGAATTAATAATGAATTAGCAATTAAACTTGATTCAGGTGAGGCGGATGAGGTTATTCAACACGGGAATCATTTCCCTTGACACCCAACTTGGAGGTGGATTTCCCTCAGGCAAGCTCATCCTAATTCTCGAAGAGCCTGGGACAGGAGGAGAGATCTTTACCTTTCACATCTCCATAGAGGGAATAAAAAAGGGAGAGAAGGTTCTCTATGTAACAACTGACTATCCTGAGCAGGAAGTTATAGAGAGCCTCAAACTCTACTTCAACTTCGAATCGAACGATAACCTCGAGGTTCTCGACCTCTTCACCCCTAGAACGACTTCCCTTCTGGAAGAGGGTGATGTAAGGAGTTTCATAAAAAGCACGAGAAGAGATTATCTGAGCGAGATAAAATACAGGCTGAACAGAGGAAACCATGATAGGGTTATAATCAACAATCTCACCTACTTTTTGATGAATTACAGCTTTGAGGAAGTAAATTCATTCCTCGGAGACCTCAATCTCCTCGCAAAGGTAAAAGATAGCCTGATAATCATGCTGATGACGAAGGACATGTTCGACAAGAAGATAGAGACTGCAATAAAGCATCAAAGTGGTGGAGTAATCGAGCTAACGCTCAAAGAGATGGAAAACGAGATCCAGAGGAGGCTGAAAGTGATAAAGCTTGAAAGGTATGTTGTGCCGAAAAACATTCTGAGGTATGAGATAACCGACAAAGGAATATCCATGGAGTCGTTGATGAGAGTTATGTAAAAAACAGAAATGTAAAACTATGGAATTTATGAAATTCGAGAAATTCGAGATTTTAAGCGGTTATATCGATGTCGAAGATGTTGGAAGCTATCTGGAATCGTTAGATTGCGATGCAGCAATTATCGATGCAAATTATGTCATAGACCAGGAAAATGTAAGATTTGCTGCTGAAAAGGCGATAAAGTCATGGAACGAAGGAAAGAGCATCGCAAAAACCCTCCCCATGGAAATCTTGCTTTATTCTGCTGCAACCAGACAGATTAAGGATGCATTGAAGATCGGAATAAAGAAGGGGAGAAACGCCGTTTTTGTCGTTTTGCTTAACTGTGAAAAGATTCCAAACTTTAAGAAGGAAGATTTCAAAAGAATTGAACCTACAGCGGAGCAAATAGAGAGAATTAAGGAATTTTATGGTATAAGCGATGAGGAGCTGGAAATCGTTGGAGTTGAAAGGCTTAATCTTCTGATTAGGGAGAGGATAGCACTGTTCAGTTTGGGAAAGTGAGAATTTCGAATCACTTCAATTTAAGAATCTTCGGAACCTCTCTCTCATAAGGTGGAAATACAACTCCCTTTTCTGTTATCAATGCTGTCACGTATTTCAGCGGAGTAGGGTCGAAGGCAGGATTGTAAACCTTTACCTCCTCCGGAGCCGTTCTGCACTCCTTACAGAAACAGTATCTCAGTTCATCAGCCGATCTCTCCTCTATAACAACATCCTTCATGCTGCGCGTCCAGTCGAAGGTTGTGAGTGGAGCGGCGACAAAGAAAGGTATTCCGTGCTCCTTTGCAAGGACAGCCAAGCTATAGGTTCCAATCTTGTTGAAAACCGCATCTCTTACGATCCTGTCCGCCCCGACAATTACCTTGTCAATCATCCCTTTCTGCATAACTATCCCCGCCATACTATCAGTTATGAGCGTAACATCTATGCCGTCCTGCAACAATTCCCAAGTCGTTAACCTTGAGCCTTGGTTGAGTGGTCTTGTTTCGCATGCAAAAACCCTCACCTCTTTGCCCTCAAGCCTCGCACTCCTTATTACCCCCAAAGCGGTTCCCCACTCAACTGTTGCAAGGCTTCCAGTGTTGCATATTGTAAGAATGGTATCTCCATCCTCTATCAGCTTAGCTCCAAATCCACCCATAAGCTTGTTCCTAGTTATATCCTCCTCAGCAATCTCCTCAGCTTCCTTCAAAGCGATTTTTCTCGCCTCATCAATGGAAGAAGATTCGAGAACTCTCTTGAGGACTCTCTCGACTCCAACAGCAAGATTTACCGCCGTTGGCCTAGCATTTGCTAGTAGCTCTGCTCTTTCCTTTACGTAATCTTTAAATTTCTCAAAATCCTCGAAGTCCCTTTCACGGGTTGCGAGGGCAACGCCATAAGCACCGGCAGCCTCCAAGGCTGGAGCGCCTCTAATAGCAAGCCTTCTGATAGCATCAATGAGCTCATCAACATTTTTTATCTCCAAAATTTTGAGATTCGCTGGCAGAAGGGTTTGGTCAACCATCTTTATGCAATCTTCCCAGTAAATGGTTCGCATGAGCTAAAGAATGCCCTTGAATTTTTTAGGTTTTATGGTCTCGGTAGCTATGGAATTTAAAAAATGAGTTAAAATGAGTTAGATCGTTTTTTATCCTCACGAGATCTGCAAATTGAACTCTTTACCTTGGAATGTAAATACATCTGGGTTCTTGTTGCAAATAGTCACCTGTTAAAGCATAAGCTCTTGCTCTGGAGCCTCCACATATTTTGCGAAACTCGCACTTCCCACATTTGCCTTTCAACTTGTTTGGGTTTTTGAGGTCTTTGAAAATCTCGGATGAGTTGTAGATCTCTTTCAAACTCTCTTTTCTAACGTTTCCAGCTACAAGCGGCAGAAAACCGCTGGGATAGACCTCACCAACATGGCTTATGAAGAGCATCCCCCTCCCGTCGGTGATCCCGGTCATTCTCCTTATACCATCGGCCAAACTTCTTCCATGTCCTCCTGCGACAACTCTGGACTCCCCACCACCTCCACCGCTATCTCCATCGCTAACCCCACCGCTAACCTCGATCTGATCGAGCAACTCGAAATATAGCTCGGAGACTTTTGGCTTAATCCCAGCGTCCCTTTGAAGCTCGATTCGCCTGAGGTGGGTTGCAGCAGAACTCTTAACATTCAGGCCGCTTTTTGAGACGTCGTAAAGCCAGTTTAGCACATCCTCGAACTCCTGTGAGCTTGGCATGTACTCAGCTTTAGCCCTTCCCGTTGGAACTACGAAGAAGACATCCCAGAGAGTCACTTTGTTATCCATCGCGAGCTTTGCTACATTCGCGAGATCATGTAGGTTGAATTTTGTAACTGTTGTATTTATCTGAGTTGAAATACCAGCTTTTCTAGCATTTTTCAAAATTTTCATCGACTCGCTGAAGGTTCCTTTTACTCCTCTAAAACCATCATGAATTTTTTCGTTACTGCCATCTATGCTTATCGCAATTCTCGAGATTCCCACATCCTTCAAAGAATCAAGAACTTCAGGAGTTGCTAGATCCGTTCCGCTAAATGCCATCGCCATCCTCAGGCCATTATCAACTCCGTACTTCACAATCTCAAAAACGTCCTCCCGCAAGAGAGGATCGCCACCCGTAATTACGACCAAAGGGAATGGCCTACCGAAATCTTTTATCTGCTCGATTACCCGCTTCGCTTCCTCGAGGCTAAGCTCATTCGGGTGCCTTTCCCGCTGAGCTTTCGCTCTGCAATGCTTGCATGCAAGCTTACAAGCTCTCGTCAGCTCCCAGAATATTATGAACGGTCTTTTTGATAGATCAAATGCATTGTCATGGGCAGGATTCATCTTCTTCATCTCCCCATCTTCTCCACCTAAAAACCCAACAGATGAAAAACTTTATGACTAATACTAGCTTATAACAAAGAACACTTGAGACTTGAAATCCTAACTCAAATTCAAAGATTAAGATTAAAGAACCTCAAAATGGATTATACTAACAAGATCTTTATCCTTAATTTCGCCATAAATCCTTTTCAGCTCTTTCATCAATTCTTCTTTTGAGGAGAAACCATCCAGCTTTGCATCCCCTTCAGTTAGCTCCGAAATCCTTTTCACAAGAACTTTAATTATTCTCGCTCTCCCAAAAAACTCGCCGTTTGAAGTTAGAGCAACGATTTCCCCTCTCTCGTAAATCTTTATCCCCTTTCTCACGGTTGTTTTTTTCTTTCCCTCTTTAATTTGTTCCACAAACTTGGCATCAAAGTTGATCGCTTTCAAAGCTCTCACCGAACCACTTCCAGATTTTGGAAACTGCCGAATGAAGGATACTGTACACTCTCCCTTCCCTCAAAAGCTCCCCGAACTCCCACCATCCCTTCAGCTGGAGACATTTTTTAATCAAAACAAGCTTTTCCTCCTCGGAAAGATCCGTTCCATTCTTTTTCAGAAAGTAGTATCTAACGATCGGCCTAACGATGTCGGAGACATACTCATAAAGGCTTATCCCTTCAACGTATTTCTCCATCCTCGATCTATCAATGGACGGGATTTCTGGCTTTACGGTCTCATAATCCCTTTCAAGACTCTCAAGAAGCATTAAGGCCGTTTCTACATCGAGATCGCTTAGCTCGTCAGATAGATACTCAATTAGCCTCTTAATAAAATTGGAGTTATGGATTCTCAGCTTTTCTTCCAACTCCTGTGACAAAGCCTTGACGACAACTACCGTATATTCACCAGAGATCTCGTTTCTCTGTGGGGTTATGTGCAAAGGAATAAAGCCGTTCCTCCTCCAGAATCTCAGAAGCTCGGGTGAGACTCCAAAACCTGAACCCACCCACTCGTAGCCATTTTGCTTCGCCCACTCGAGGAGCTTTTGGAGAGCGAAGCTTCCAATGCCTCTATCCATAACATCGGGATGGGTTGCTATCCTTACAACCCTCAGGCCAAGGCTTTTTGGGAAGTTTGCATCAATGTGGTGCTTAACAATCAGATCCGGAATAACCTGCCCCTTTGGCTTGTATCCCTTCATCATCTCAGCAACAAGCTCATCTCCAATTCCGCCTTCGATCGCTATGTGCAGCGAGCAAACGGTCTTTCCGTTAACTGAAACCCTTAACGCCTGATGATTCGGCATATCGAAGAGAATAACTAGATCTGAAGGTCGATTTCTGTAATGGGCGAGGATGTAAATCCCGAAAAATTCTCTTAGCAACTCCTCATTCTCGATAAATTTATCCTTATTGAGGAATTCAAATTCAAGCTTTCCAGAAACTATTGATTCAATGTCGCTTTCATCGAGAGACGCAGGCTTTGAATCTAACAACAGGCTTCGATAAAGCCATTTCTCAATCGGATCTCCCCTGCCATACCTTATCGGTTCTTCGAGGGAGATTCTCTCGATCTCCACGCTTTCGTCTTTCTCCAGCTTTTTGAGGAATCTCACACTGAAACTTCTACCAGAGCCTTCATACCCATGAATTGTCGAGGAGAAAATCGCATATCTGACCCCCTCGATTATCTTAAAGAGCATTGCCACATCGATTGCTGCAGCTTCATCCACTATTACTATATCTGAGTTTCTCGCCTCCATGATCGCCCTTCTCGGCACTACGTACTCAATTCTGAGGTGTCTTCCAGTAACAACTGTAATCATACCATTCGACTCCTTGAACTTGCAATCACTGAATCCCTGCCTCGTGAGCGCTAATCTCAAGAATCTGAAGTAGGTTTGAACCGATTGTGGTGATTGTGCAACAAGCATAACCCTGATAGGTCTTTTAAGGACCCTCTGCATTCTGGAAATAAGAAACGGTGTGAGAATCCCGAGAATTGCTGTTTTCCCTCTCCCCCTATCTGCTGTAATTACAGCCATCTTTTTCTCTCTTTCCCTGTCAAAAAAGGTCTCAAATCTCCTTAGAACTTCGATCTGATCCTGGGTTGCACAGAGCTTGTATAGCTTCCTCTTAATCTGTCCTCCCGAAGGGATCTCAATCTCTGATTGCTCAGAACTCTCCTCGGGGAGAAATTCCTTAATAAGCTCTGAAGAGTTGATGTCGTAGATTATAATACCTCTCATCCCTTTAGTATGCTTTATAAAACGCTTATAAAATCTCGGAACCGCGTCTTCCTTCGAGTACGGCTCGCTTATAAGCTCTTCATGCCACTTGCTAAGCTTTTTCCCCCATTCTTTTAATGGTGGGGAAAGAGCGAGAATCATCCCACCTTCTTTTACTGTTTCGACAAGTATTCCCAAATCGTTCGGATTAAATCCTTCTGTGAGATCGAGAACTAGAGAGCCATAGGTTTCTCCAAGTACGCTTTCAGATTCCTTGAAATGCATCCTTTTCTTTGCGAAGCTAAAGCTTTTTGTTCCGTTAACAAGTTCGAGAAACTTCGTTCTGCCAACCAGCAGCAAGCCCTCAAAGCTCCTTTCGTCCCTAAAAGCTGTATAGGCTTGAAAGTAAATCTGGAAGATATCTTCAGCTACTTTCAGCATGTCCTTGTCCAATTCATCCTTGCAAAGGAAAACGATAAACCTGTGACGGTTTGAAATTGATTTTTCCGTTGCATTTATAATTTGATGTCTGAGTTCCTTGAAACCTTGTCGTTTGCTTGGTTGTTTGCTTTGTCTTCCCATCCAGACGAAATAAGGGTAGTCCGAAATAAACTTTTTCGTTAGAAAAGAATTAAGAGTGAAACTGAGAAGGTGTGATGGAAGGAGCTTAAGTTCTTCACAGCTTGTAACTTTCAATGAGAAAAGGAGCTGAAATGTGTTGGAAAGGATATTGTATGGGTAGATAACGGGTAGAATAACTGTATAACAGTAACCATTTAAATCCTACAAGGAAAAAGAAATTGCTTTTTCTGAGTTTAAGTGTTTATGTGGTTTATCGTGCAATTTTATTGCAATTTGAGGAGTAATAAAGTTACATCAATATAAAATCATCAATAAAAAACTTTGAATAAACAAACTCTAACTCAAAATAGCACTAGGCCATTTTGCACAGCCAAGTTAAACGAAAAAGGAAAACCGAGTTAAATCAAATAAAATCAAAATATTTCACCGAAAAAATTTTAAATAAAAGGATGAAGTAAGGTTGTGGAAGTCTCAATCCACTTGCGCGAAATGCATGACGACGAGGTGGAGGAAATAATTGATCTCGAATACGAGATCCTTGGCCTGAGCGTTTTTGTCGACATATCCACCAAACCTTACCACAAGAAGGTTTTTGTTGCTGAAAGTGAAGGGGAGATTGTTGGGGCTGCTGTTGTTTTCTGGAACGATGAATTCAGGCTTGGATCGATAGTTGTTAAGGAAGATTTTAGAGGGCAGGGGATAGGAAAGGCTTTGATAAAAAGGAGCATAGAATTTGCAGAAGAAAAGGGTTTCAACTCCGTCTGGCTGGAAGTTTCGGTAAATCAGAGCCATCTCGTCTCCTACTACAAATCCCTAGGTTTCAGAATTCATGATGTAATAAAGCATTTTTACGGCATAGGAAAACACGCTTTCAGCATGGTCTATAGACTTCAAGCCTGATTGGAATTCTGGGCTTGGACTAAAGGCTTAACCGGGACTTGACCAAGGGCTTGGACAAAGCCATCATCACGAATTCCATAACTTTTATCTCTCTTCTTTTAATTTCTTATTCGATGGACGATAATGCTGTTTCAGCTGTAGTTGGATTCATACTCATCGTACTGATCGCTATCACATTTATAGGGATAGTTCAGTCCGTAATGTTGCCGGAGTGGAACAAAGGTGAGGAAATCGATCACTCTATCGAGCTGAGTTATGATATGGCAAAGATGGGGGAGACGATAGCCCTCTCATCCACTACAGGCAAATCAACTCTCCTCTCCTTGAATCCAGCTCTGAGCTACCCAAAAAGACCTTTCTTGATATCCCCAACCTTTGCATCAGCAACTATTTCAGCGGAAAAGCAGTATTTGTCCATCAAAAGTGATAAAATCAACTACGAAGGAAACACTTATGCTATCATTGTTCTTCCCAATTATCACTATTCCGCGAAGCCAAAATTTTTGTATGAGCATTCTGCTACCTTTAAAAGCTATAACGGTAATCCCACTGTGAATTCAAAACAGTCCTCATTCAAAGCCTCATCGATTAGCATTTACATTCTTAACTCAACCTTCAGCAGCTTGGCTGTAAACGGGCCTATCAACTTGATTTTCGAACCTGTATCGTATGGAGGTAAAACCCTCGTTAATTCCGCATGGATAAACTTCACGGTATCCAATGAGACAGCAGAGTGGTGGAATGAAAGCTTGGCTGCGATCTATGGTGAAAATAATGTCTCAAGAAACGGGAATTGGATAAACATTAGTGTAAGCGATGTCTACCTCAGCCTTAACTACCTAATTGTCCAAGCATCAACCTCCCAGAGTAAAGCTGAGATAACAGCTGCAAGGCAAGCTGTTGAGATTGTAAATCTCTCCAGCCCACCCTCAGAAGTTTACAAGGGTGTGACGGTTCCGTTGGGTGTGAGAGTTCTTGACAAGTTCTACAACCCAGTGCCCAACTGGGATGTTGACGTTTTGCTAAACTCAAATCTAGTCGAAACGAAGAAAAGCGATGAAAGGGGGGAGGTGTGGTATTATTTCGAGGCTAATGCTACTGGGGATTACGATATCGAATTCAGAATCACGGGCGATTCATATGATTCATACACCTACAGCCTTTCGGTGATCTCTTCCTCAACGACTACAGGCATATTTGACATCTCATGGAACGCAACACCAAGCGGGGACATTTTCGTTGATGACTGGAATGTTAGCTTGGAGGGTTCGCAAAAGCAGTATAAGGTTACGGTTACTTACGAAGGAAATCCAGTAAGCGATGCAAAGATAGATCTCTCCACAGACTCTCCAAATTTGGTATCTATTCCAGCAGAAAGCATCACGGATACCAACGGAGAATCTACTGTAGCCATAACTGCTTTAGATAACGGAACCGCAAACGTAATCGCAGCCAGTGGTGGTTCAAGTGGCGTTTTAAGGCTTTTTATAACTGGAGCTGGTGGGAGCGTATGTCCAGCTGGATGGGGTTACTGGAGGGAGATAACAATCGACAATCCCGGTACAGATTTGGTTGACTATCAAATTAAAGTAGAACTGGACAATTCCAATTTCGACTTCAGTAAAGCGAACAGCGACGGTTCTGACATCAGATTCTACGATTCCGACAGCACAACCCAGCTCAATTACTGGATTGAAGAATGGGGCAGCAGCCATGCAATAATCTGGGTAAAAGTGCCTTCCATCCCAAGCGGGACGAAAAAGATCTACATGTTTTACGGAAATCCATCTGCAACAAGTTTAAGCGATGGAAGCTCAACTTTCGACTTCTTCGATGACTTTAACTCAGATACGAGCTCAAACTATACTATCAGGGAAAGATGGAGTGGAAGTCCAACATTTATTTGGGAACCAACTAATAGCCGGATTAGAACAGACACTTCAAATGCAGATTTCTTTTTAACAACGAGCTCAAGCTTGAGTAGTGATTTTATTGTTGAGGTAAAAGCATATACAAACGATAATGATGCAGTAGGTGCATTAATAGAGGCTGCAGGAAACGATTTCTACATCGCTTCAATGAGGGTAAGCGATTATGATGGTTCGACTTCAGGCAGGTCAACAGAGACTCTCATTTTATATGGTAATGTTCCGAACGGTCATTTCCAAGCCATCCGACTAACAGACTACGGTGAAATCGTTAATCCGACTAGCTGGCAAGTTTGTGGAATTGCATATGATGGAAACAATTTATTTTCATACTACAATCACCAAAAGCAAACAACAGGATATTCGGTCGGGAATTTGAATATAAGATCTATAGGTTTAAGCACTCAAGCGAACAGTCCACCAGCATATTATGACTGGTTGCTCGTAAGAAAGTATGCCTCCCAAGAACCTTCGCTAGCTCTCGGAGCTGAACAACAATGCTGAAGTTTTCGAAGAAATAATGCACTTCCCAAAATATTATATAGTAAAGCATACCTATTCATACTAGATGCAAACCGGAGTGCTCCACTCAGTCCTCAGGATTCTAAGCAAAGCTGGTTATGTCGTTACCGACCTAGTTGAGACTAAGCCAAGATGCTTCGATATAGTTGCAAAAAAAGAAGATAATGTTTTTCTGATAAAGATTCTCTACAATGTCGATTCTCTGAAAGGAGATATGGCTGAAGAGATGAAAAAGGTTGCAAAACTCCTAAATGCAACGCCTTTGGTTGTTGGCGAGAAGTTCAAATTCGACTTTCTTGAGAGGGGTGTTGTTTACAACCGCTACGGCTTGCCGGTGATAAATACTGCGAGCTTCTACGATTTCATCATTGAAAGCATTCCCCCAATGGTGTATTCCGCCCCAGGAGGGTATTACGTCAAACTTGACAGCGAGAAAATAAGACTTGCCAGAGAAGAGCTTGGAATCTCACTCGGAGAAATGGCCAAATACCTTGGGGTTAGCAGAAGGGCCGTGAAGAAGTACGAGGAGGGAATAGATACCTCCGTTGATAACGCGTTAAAGCTCGAAGATTTGCTCGGCACGTACATAATAAAGGCAATAGACCTGAAAAATTTTGTTAAAGAAACGAAAGAATTCGAAGAGAATCCAGAAAAGTTCCAGCTCAGCGAAAAAGAGGCTGAAATTATAGAACAGCTCAGAGTTTTAGGAATAAAGGTCTATCCGATCAAACATGCCCCATTCGACGTCGTAACAAAGCCAGATGAAAAGGAGAGCGATACCGTTCTAACAGGCCTTAAACAGGTGAGGGAGATAGAGAAGAGAGCAAGGGTTCTCGGAAAGATATCAGAAGTATTATCGACCAAAGCAGCCTATATTGTGGAAAAAAAGGTTAATCAGTGTTCTGATGTCGTTGTATTCCTAATGAAAGAGGATTTAGATTGTATTGTTTCTGCAAAAGATTTTATCTCCTTTTTAAATGAAAAGAGACCGACCGAAAAAGATATATAGAACTACTATACCACCTATTTTCAGAAGGTCATTCGATAATTGAAAGGGGGTGTTTATATGGCGACACTGCAAGGACAGCCGGTTTTGATCCTGAAGGAGGGAACGCAGAGAACTGTTGGTAGAGATGCGCAGAGACTGAACATAATGGCGGCAAAGGTCATAGCCGAGGCTGTTAAGAGCACCCTAGGGCCAAAGGGTATGGACAAGATGCTCGTGGACAGCCTCGGAGATGTTGTCATAACGAATGATGGTGTTACGATTCTGAAGGAGATGGATGTCGAGCATCCAGCAGCCAAAATGATAATAGAAGTTGCGAAAACTCAAGAGAACGAAGTAGGCGATGGTACAACCACAGCCGTTGTACTGGCTGGAGAACTACTAAAGAGGGCAGAGGAGCTGCTCGATCAGGACATCCATCCAACTGTAATAGCAAGGGGCTTCAGACTTGCTGCCGCGAAAGCGGTTGAAATCCTCGAGGAGATTGCCGAAAAGATCGATGTAGAGGATGAGGAGAAGCTGAAGAAGATTGCTGCCACGGCCATAACAGGCAAACATGCCGAGTATGCGGTGGATTATCTAGCTGATCTCGTAGTCAAGACGATAAGGCTGATCGCCGAGAAAACCGAGAAGGGCTGGGAGGTCGACATCGATAACGTTAAGCTTGAGAAGAGACAGGGAGGTGGCATTGAAGACACCCAACTCATCCAAGGCATCGTGATTGACAAGGAAATCGTACATCCAACGATGCCGAAAAGAGTTAAGGATGCGAAAATTGCAGTGCTGAAGGCTGCTTTGGAGGTTAAGGAAACTGAAACTGATGCAGAAATAAGGATCACCGATCCTGAGATGCTTCAGAAGTTCATCGAGCAGGAGGAGAAGATGCTCAAGGACATGGTTGACACTCTGGTTAACGCTGGAGCAAATGTGGTATTCTGCCAGAAGGGAATCGATGATCTCGCGCAATATTACCTATCAAAGGCTGGTGTGCTTGCAGTAAGAAGAGTAAGACAGAGCGATATCGAGAAGATCGCAAAGGCAACCGGGGCGAAGATTCTGACAGATTTGAGAGACGTTAAGCCAGAAGACCTCGGAACTGCCGACCTAGTGGAGGAGAAGAAGATCGGCGACGAAAAAATGATCTTCATCGAGGGTTGCAAGAATCCAAAAGCTGTTTCGATCCTGATCAGAGGAGGCACGGAGCATATCGTTGATGAGGTCGAAAGATCCCTGCAAGATGCGTTGAAGGTTACGAAGGTTGCGGTTGAGAGCGGATACATCGTCGGTGGAGGAGGTTCTCCTGAGGCGGAAGTTAGCCTGAAACTGAAACAGTGGGCGACAACGCTTGGCGGTAGAGAGCAGCTCGCAGCAGAAGCATTTGCCAACGCTTTGGAGGTAATTCCGAGGGCTTTGGCAGAGAACGCCGGGCTCGACCCGATCGACATTCTCGTTGAGATTAGGAAGGCTCACGAGGAGGGCAAGAAGAGCTACGGTGTCAACGTTTTCAGCGGAAAGATCGAAGATATGATGGAAAACGGAGTGCTTGAGCCCCTCAGAATCAAGAAGCAGGCAATAAGCAGCGCTACCGACGTTGCAATAATGATCCTAAGGATAGACGATGTTATAGCAGCTAAAGGAATGGAGAGCAGCAAAGGAGGAGGCGGAGAGGACTTTGAATCAGAATCCTCCTCCGATGAGGACTAAACCCACTCAGAAATCTTAGGTTTCCTTTATTTTATCTATTTTTGGTTTGCAAATTTATTCTTCAGGAATATTTAAATACCTTCGGTATAACTTTCTAAAATGCCTGTGAAGAGGGCTGATGCTGTAGTCCTTCTGGCCGTACTCGGACTCTTACTTGGATTTTCCTTTACAGGATGCTCCACAGATGGCGTTAGTAACGGTAAAGACAAGGTTTATTTCTTCTTCTCGCCCAAATGCCCCCACTGCGAGAAGGTGATGCCCTATGTAAAGAATGCGAGCGAGAAAATGGAGATCAAATTCTGTCAAGTGGGAAAAATGGACGATGAATGCGATGAAATTGCGAAAAAAATTGGTTTAAAAGGAGTTCCAACAGCCGTTTACAAAAAAGAGAACGAACTGAAGGTTTACATCGGTGAAATCCAAGTGAAGGACTTCATGCTAGAGATTACAGGGGGAGGGTGATGAATTCTAAAAATAAAAGGTTAGTAAAAATTTTCTTGATAGGAATAGGCATAATTGATTCCCTTTACCTTTTAATCTCATCATATCTTGATTACGTAGCCGAAATCTGCCCCCTTAGCGGGTGCAATTCTTTCATTTACAATGGGATAAATATCCCCGCCCTTTTTGGCCTGATATGGTTCCTCTTCTACGGCTTTACCGGAAGATTTTTGAAGTTGTGGCAGCTTTTGGGAGTATTCGGGATTGTCGTGCTTGCTTCGATAGCCCTCTATACAGAGTATATCTGTCCTTACTGCTTTGCAGCTTATTTTATAGGAATCTGTCTAATAGCTTCCGACAGGCTGGTTAAAAGCTGAATTTGAATATTTGGCAAATTTAGCCTTTAGCAACTAACCCTTTGCAACCCCTAAAGGCCTTAATTTGGCAACGAGGGTGGAGATTCCCGCATTGTGGACAACATCCACGACAACATCGCTGAGCTTGTAAGCTTCCGGAGCTTCCTCGGCAAGTATCGCTCCATGGGTTGCTCTAACATAAATTCCACGCTTTAAAAGGTTGTTCTTCACCGCATCTCCCCTGAGCTTTCTTTTTGCCTGAGCTCTGCTCATAACCCTTCCGCTTCCATGGCACGTTGAGCCGAATGTTTCTTCCATAGCTTTCTTTGTTCCGAGCAAAACATAGCTCGGGGTCCCCATGCTTCCTGGAATTAGCACCGGCTGTCCAATATTGATGTAGTCAGCTGGAAGCTCTTTCGAGCCTTTACCGAAAGCTCTAGTTGCTCCTTTCCTATGAACACAGACCTTGATTTTCTCACCGTTTACAACATGCTCCTCGAACTTCGCGATGTTATGGGCGACATCGTATATCAAATCCATGTTCGAAGCCCCAAAGAGCTTTTCGAAGGTTTCTCTAACCCAGTGGGTTATTATCTGACGGTTTGCCCATGCATAGTTGGCGCTCGCAGCCATTCCAGCAAAGTAATCCTCACCTTCCTTGCTCTTTATCGGAGCGCATGCGAGCTGTCTGTCCGGCAAAGAAATTTTGTACTTCCTCACGGCCCTGTTTAACACCTCCAAAAAGTCCGTGCAAACCTGATGTCCCAAACCTCGGCTCCCGCAATGAATCATTACTGTAACCATCCCTTTTTCGAGGCCCATTTTCTTCGCAGCCTCCTCGTTGTAGATCTCATCAACAACTTGAACCTCAAGGAAATGGTTCCCGCTTCCCAACGTCCCCAATTGTGGCCTACCACGATCCCTTGCTTTTTTGCTCACAACGTCCCCTCTTCCTCCTTTGAGGCTACCTCCCTCCTCGCAGTGTTCAAGATCTTTTTTACTTCCAAATCCATTTTCTACAGCCCATCTCGCTCCCTTCACGAAAATCTCATCAAGCTCAGCATTAGTGACGCGAAGTCTTCCCTCGCTTCCTACTCCTGAAGGCACAGCAACGAAAAGTTCATCGATTAGCTCTTTTATCTTGGGTTTGATGTCCTCCTCTTTCAGATCGCTCCTCAAAAGTCTAACGCCACAATTTATATCGAAACCCACCCCTCCGGGAGATACGATTCCATTCTCGATATCGAAAGCTGCAACACCACCAATAGGGAAACCGTAGCCGACATGCACATCAGGCATGACCAGGGAGGCAAGCTGTATGCCTGGCAGCGTTGCAACGTTGGCAGCCTGCTCAACTGCATCTCTTTCCAGAATCTCCATCAGCTTTCTGTTTACGTAGAAATAAGCCGGAACCCTCATTCCCTTCTTGTAATCCTTACCCAATTCCCACTTGTAGGGGGTGATCTTTTTCAGAATATTTTCCATATTTATCACCTCTTTTTAATTTTATCAGCGAATTTAGATAAGTTAGATAAGTTGTTTACCTTGCGGTTATATCTCTGTTTCCCTACTCTCCTCCTACTCTCCTATTTCTCTTTCTCTTTATATCCCTATCTGTATACCTGAGATGTTGATTGTTTAAGCTAACCCAAATTTTAAGAAGCTATAGAAAAAAGTTAGGTTATGTACGTCGTTAACAAGGACTCGGTAAGCGAGGAGAAAGTTGAGGAGGCAAAAAACACAACTATAAGGTGGCTGATTGATGAAAAAGTGGCGAAAAATTTTGCGATGAGGTACTTTGTAATCAAAAAAGGAGGAAACTCTCCTTTCCATTCGCATGACTGGGAGCATGAGATGTTCGTTGTGAAAGGAGAAGGCTATGTTTACGATGGAAATCAGAGGACAAAAATAAGGGAGGGGGATGCTATATACATCGCCCCTAACGAGACCCATCAGCTGATTAATGAAGATTCCGAAACACTGGAGGTAATCTGCCTCATTCCTCTCTAATTTTTTGAAGTATTTGACCTTTTGTTTAAATCTTTAGCAGATTTCAGATTAAAGAAAATTAAAATAGGAGAAATTCATAATTAATTATGGTGATAAAATGAAGGTGGAGATGGAGAAACTTACAATCCGGGTGATGAAGGAAAGCGATCTGGAAGACATAATAAGGATCGATGCAGACTACATGGGTCAGAGAAGGGAGGAATACTATGAAAGATTGCTTAAGGAAATTCTAAATCCGGACTACAGGATAATTACCTCCCTTGTTGCTGAATACGATGGTAAAGTCATAGGATTTATAACCGGTACAATTTTCTCCGGCGAATTCGGTGTGCCAGAGAATATTGCATACATAACTACTATTGGTGTTGACAAGCAATTCTCTGGCAGAGGAGTTGGAAAAGAGCTTTTTAATCAGTTCATTACAAACGCAAGGGCAGCTGGAGTTGAAAAGATTTACACAATCGTAGAATGGGATAACTGGAATCTGCTGAGATTTTTCAGCAGGGCAGGCTTTAAGCCTTCCACCTCTTTGAATCTTGAGGTGGAGGTTAAGTAGGAGGTAGGTGAGATAAAGTTAAGCAAGAGATCCATTTTTTGTTTTTAATTCTGAAAATATACTCTTTCGCCTTAATTCGATAACTTTTTTAAACTCATCCTAGTTGGTAGAAGGATGGCATCACTGAAGGCTTACATCGCAACTAGGGCTTTGCTGGTGATTCCGACTGTAATCATACTTCTCACCCTTGTGTTTTTCATCCTCCGCATTCTGCCTGGCGACCCAATAGCATCGATGGTAGGGCAGAAAGTCCCACCTGAGGTGCTTGAAAGGTTGCGGGAGGAGGCAGGGCTTAACAAGCCAATTTACATTCAGTACTTCGAATACCTTTTCAACATCATCCATGGAAACTTCGGAAGATCGATGATATGGGGCAAAAGACCGGTTATCGCAGAAATTATGGACAGATTTCCAGCAACTCTTGAGCTAACAATCTTTGGGTTCATTCTAAGCGTTCTTATAGGAGTTTTCACCGGTTCAATTGCAGCCTTTAAGAGGAATTCAAAGCTCGATGCCTCGATGAGAATCTACAGCATAATTGCATATTCGCTCTTCATACCATGGTTTGGGATGGTCCTGCAGATGATATTCGGGGTCTACCTCAAGATTTTACCGATCGCGGGAAGAATAACACCTGGCGTTGAACCGGAGAGGATAACAACCCTCTACGTTTTGGACTCCATTCTCACACTAAATTTCCAAGCTTTATCTTCTTCATTAATTCATCTGTTCCTTCCATCTCTAACTTTGGGAATTGTTCTTTCTGGCGCTTACACGAGGCTTGTGAGAAATAATCTGATCGATATTCTCTCTCAGGACTTTATCACCGCCTACAGGGCAAGGGGGGTTAAAGACAGGAAGATCGCCCTACACGCGATGAAGAATGCCTTCATTCCAGTAATTACTTTGATGGGTCTCCAGTTTGCCATACTTCTGGCCGGGGCAGTGCTCACAGAAACGACATTCTCATGGCCGGGTATGGGGACCTTCCTCCTCGAGAGAATTCAATATAGGGATTACAATTCTGTCCAAGGAGCAATAGTGTTCTACGCGTTATTCGTGGCTCTGATAAGCTTAATCGTCGATGTGATCTACGCATTGATCGATCCAAGGGTGAGGTATTAGACAGGTGAGAGAATGGCCGAGAAACCAAAGGCAAATGTAGAGGTAAAGAATCTCGCAACAAGGATCTTCAAGCCGATAATACCTGAGGCTGAAGGAAGAAACATGGTGATAGCTGGCTTAATCATAGTTATCACGATCTTGCTTATGGCAGTGCTCGCTGATGTAATAGCCCCTTATAATCCAACGAAGTTTGCTGGAAAGCCTTTGAGTCCACCATCTCTGCAGAATCCAATGGGTACGGATAATCTTGGAAGGGATATACTCTCTAGAGTGATTTTCGGCTCACGAATTGTGCTGGTTGTGGTTTTCTCGGCAGCAATGGTATCCATGTCGATTGGCGTACCGATAGGCTTAATTTCAGGCTATTTTGGAGGAAAGCTGGATAGGGCCATATCGATGGTCATGGACAGCATGTATGCATTTCCCAGCCTGATTTTAGCCATTGCAATTGCAGCTGTTCTCGGCCCGAGCGTTGTGAATGCAGTGGTAGCGATCTCTGTTGTTTATGTCCCAACTTATTTCAGGATGGTTAGGGGGCAAACCCTCTCGCTCAAATCCAGACTCTTCGTTGAGGCTGCAAGGGCCGCCGGAGCAGGAAACACGAGAATAATGTCGAAGTACATCTTCCCGAACCTTGTAACCACTGCAATTGTAGTTTTCTCACTCAGCATAGCCGATGCCATTCTTACGGAAGCTGGCCTGAGCTTCTTGGGCTTCATAGTCACAGCTCCAACTCCAGACTGGGGTTTCGATCTCAGCTCTGGGAGGCCGTATTTGCCTTCAGGCTATTGGTGGATGATAACCTTCCCAGGTTTCATGGTTATGCTCCTTGCTTTAGGATTCGCACTGATCGGAGAAGGCCTCAGCGAAGTTTACGCTCCAGGGAGGGAGAGATGATGGTCGCTGAATCTTTGGCTTCGAATAATAAAGTCCTCAAGATCAGGAATCTCAGCACCCATTACTTCTCAAGGAGAGGAGTCCTCAAAGCAGTCGATCGGGTTTCTATGGATCTCAGAAAGCAGGAATTCATCGGTATAGTTGGAGAGAGCGGATGCGGAAAGTCAACACTCGCCTTTTCAATAATGAGACTTATCCAGCCCCCGGGGAAGATAGTCGAGGGCGAGATCCTCTTCAACGGAAAGGATCTGTTGAAGTTGAAAGATGAGGAGATGAGGAGAGTTAGAGGCAAAGAAATCGGGATGGTCTTCCAAGACCCCATGACAAGTTTGGATCCGCTTGAAAAGATCGGAGACCAGATCGTCGAAACGATTCAGATGCACGAAGATGTGGATAAGAAGGAGGCTCTCGAAAAGGCTATGAAATTGCTTGAGAGCGTTGGATTGCCGGGAGATAGGGTAAACTACTATCCTCACCAACTCAGTGGCGGTCAAAGGCAGAGAGTGATGATAGCTCTGGCAATAGCTTTAAATCCGACGCTGCTGATAGCCGATGAGCCTACGACAGCTTTAGATGTAATAGTTCAAGAGAAGATAATGGAGATTCTGGAGAAAATGAAAAGAGAGGGAAGGTCGATAATCCTGATAACCCACGACTTCTCTCTCGCGGCTGAGAAGAGCGACAGGATACTTATAATGTACGCCGGATGGATTGTGGAGATGGGAGATTCGATGAAACTTGTGGCAGAACCTTTACACCCCTACACGAAAGGTTTAATCGAATCGGTTCCAGATATATGGCTGGCGAGAAAGATAAAAACGATGCCGGGATTTCCGCCGGATCTGATAAATCCTCCTCCCGGCTGCAAGTTCCATCCGAGATGCCCGAAAGCAAAGGAGATATGTAAGCGGGAAGAGCCACCATTGATTGAGGTGAATGGCAGACTCGTGAAATGCTGGCTTTACGAATGAGAGAATGGGAACGAGGTGAAGAATGAGCGAAATTCTGAGGGTTGAGAACCTGAAAAAGTATTTTCCCGTTCAAAAATCATTCATAGAGGTTTTCTTCTCGAAGGAATTGGAATTCATAAGAGCAGTTGACGATGTGAGCTTCTCTGTGGAGGAGGGTGAGATACTCTCTCTTGTTGGAGAGAGTGGCTGTGGGAAAACTACAGTCGGAAGAATGCTCGTCGGGCTCGAAGAGCCGACATCAGGCAAGATAATCTTCAAGAACAAGGATCTAACAAGTTTGGAAGGAGAGGAAAGGAGGGCGATGCATCGCCATCTCCAGATAATATTCCAAGATCCATACGCTTCTCTCAATCCAAAGATGAAGATAGGAGATCATCTCATCGATCCCTTGCTGATTCACGGATTGGCTTCGAATAGCGAGGCTAAAGAAATAGCAATGGAGATGCTTGAGAGGGTTGGTCTCGTGCCTGCCGATCAATTCTTCAATCGGCTTCCTTACCAGCTCAGTGGCGGCCAGAGGCAGAGGGTTGCGATAGCAAGGGCGATGGTGCTCAAGCCGGAATTTGTGGTTGCCGATGAGCCGGTTTCGATGATAGATGTTTCCTTAAGGGCAGCGATCCTCAACCTTTTGCTCTCTTTCAAGGATGAGTACCGCTTAAGCATGCTCTTCATAACCCACGATTTAAGCGTTGCAAGGCTCGTTGGAGACAGAATTGCCGTTATGTACTTAGGAAAGATAGTCGAGATCGGAGATGTGGATGAAGTTGTTCAGGAGCCGAAGCATCCTTACACCGCTGCTCTGCTTTCAGCCGTTCCGAGCTTTGAGAAGAAAGATTTGAGGATTGACATAAAGGGTGATGTCGCAAATCCGAGAAATCCACCTCCGGGATGCAGATACCATCCGCGGTGTCCCTTTGCCAAGAAGGAATGTAAGGAGGTCGAGCCCGAGTTGACTGGAGACAGGCATAGGGTTGCGTGCCACTTTCCTTTGGAGATAAAGATTGATTGATATTGATTGAGATTGGTATTCCAACTGATCTCAATTGATCTCGAGTGATCCTGATTCTTATTCTGCTGTCTCGTGTATCGCCAACACGTCAAAGCTGATCTCATAGCTGCCTTGAGGAGCATACGGCTCGAAGTAGAGCTTTACATTCAGCTCCTTCTGGCTATTGCTTGCTACAGTAAACACATCACCATCTAAGGCAGAAGAGCCTTGCTCAATTCTTATTTTCCCCATCTTTATGTCTGAAGCTGTCAAATTACCGCTTGAATCTTCATCGGAGTAAAAATACCATATTCCGTTCCCCGCTAACACTACGATGTAGCTCTCGGAACCATGCCTGACTGCTAGATTTGCAATCCTTCCGTTAAAGCTGAAATCTCCCTCATTTTTCACAAGAACGCTCCCGCTATCACAGAATCCGTCGTTATCGCTGTCTTCCAAGGAAATTGTAGCTTCATTTCCCCCATTTATCGAAACGAGAGAGCCAGTAGTTTCTGCGGTAAGCGTAACGTTTCCAACGAGGTAAACGATCTCTCCTACGGCGATTCCGAAAAGAATTGCGATTGCTATTCCTAATTTCAGTTTTGAGATTCTAACCATTACATTCCCGAAGCTTTGCATAGCCTTTAACCTAACGCGGGTTTGAGGAAGTGGGGAAATTTTGGCAATCTTGATCGAATTGTTTATGCTGCTGGGTATCAGCTCCATCAAACTCTCAAAGAAGAAAAACAATTAATATTCCAACTTCCAAATTCGTTTTATGAAAATACTTGAACTTTCAGATGAGCTTTATCTCGTCGATTTACCCCTCCCCAAAACGGGATTCAGGAGATTTATAAGCTCATGGGTTTTTAAAAGCGGAAATAAAGCATTTCTGGTTGATGTTGGAGCTTCTGCCAGTATAGAAAAGCTTAACGAAGCTTTGGAATATCTTAAGGTTAAAAAGGTAGAATTTGTCTTAATAACTCACATCCACATAGACCATGCCGGCGGGCTCGGAGATTTCCTCTCCTACCATCCTGAGGCGAAAGTTATCGTTCATGAAAAGGGTGTAAAACATCTCCTCAATCCAAAAAAATTGTGGGAGGGGAGTATTAAGGTTCTTGGAGATCTTGCCCTTCTTTATGGAGAAATCAAACCCGTTCCAGAAGAGAATTTTGCAGATGGAAAGCTTGAGTTTGAGGGAAGTGAGATTAGAGTTGTGAAAACACCCGGGCATGCGCCGCATCACCAAAGCTACGTTTACGATAGATACCTATTTGCTGGAGAGGCTTTGGGCGTGCACCAGTATTTGAAGATTAGGGATTTCTACATGCGCCCCGCAACCCCTCCAAAATTCGTCTACGAGGTTGCAAAGGAGTCCATAGAAAAGCTGCAGAAGCTTGGAGATCTGACCGTTTGCTTCGGTCACTTCGGGTATGAGGAGGGTAGCTCCAAGATCATCGAAAACTCTGCAAAACAGCTCGATCTCTGGGTTGAAACCGTAGAAGACATTGCATGTGAAAAAGGATATCAAGAAGAGGCGGAGATTATTCAGCACTCAAGAGAGGAGCTTATACGTTCCGATCCTCTTTTTGCCAAATACACGTATCTGGATGATGATATAAAGCAAAGGGAAGATTACTTCATCGAAAACACTTTGAGAGGAATGGCTGGATACGTAAAAGAGAGGTTCTGCCCGGATTGAAATTTTTACTTCCGTTGCTTTATTTTCATTCCGCTCATCGTATTCATTCCTGAGAATAGGGTTTTAAACCCAGGAGTACAATCTTCCACGAATGCAGTACGCTCAGGGTAACATCCATGACGGCTCCTACAAAGAGGCATGTCTGGAAATTGCCACCAGATTGCTCGAACTTCCGGAATCAAAGGTAGATAAGAGTATCATCGAGAAGATCAAGAAGGAGGTTTCAAAAAAATACAGGCTACCAAGACTTCCATCGAATCCGGAAATCTCCAAGGCTTTCGATGAGATTTTTGAAGATGAAAACATGGAAATAAACGCAGTAAGCGCAGTAAACGTGGAGAAGCTGAAGAAGCTGGAGAAGTTGAAGAAGATACGAAAAGTTTTGAAACTGAAGCCGGTAAGAACGATTTCTGGAGTTGCTGTTGTCGCAGTCATGAGCTCTCCTGCTCCCTGTCCGCATGGAAGGTGCGTTCCCTGTCCGGGCGGCAAAAACACTCCACAAAGCTATATCGGCAAAGAACCAGCTGCGATGCGCGGGATGCAGCACGGCTACGATGCTTTCAAGCAGGTGACGGCCAGACTTAAAGAGCTGAAGGAAATTGGCCATGTCGTGGAGAAGGTCGAAATAATCGTTATGGGTGGAACCTTTCCTGCGAGGGATAAACCTTACCGCGATAGCTTCATCCTTGGAATATACAACGCATTGAACCTCTTCGAAAGCAAAACAAAACCATCAGATAGTATAGAAGATGCCAAGGCTAAAAATGAGAGAGCTAAGGCGAGATGCATCGGCATGACCTTTGAAACCCGCCCGGACTACTCGAAAACGAATCACATCAGAGAGATGCTCGAATACGGAGGAACGAAAGTTGAACTTGGGGTGCAGAGCATCTACGACGACGTTCTTGAACGGATTAAAAGAGGTCATGGAGTTGAGGAAAGCATAGCGGCAACCGAGCTTTTGAAAGATGCGGCATTTAAAGTCGGTTACCATATAATGCCAGGATTGCCTGGGAGCAGCTTCAAAAGAGATCTCAGGATGTTCAAGGAAATCTTTGAAGATCCAAGATTTAAGCCCGATTATTTAAAAATCTATCCCACGCTTGTTGTTGAGGGCACAGAGCTTTACGAGATGTACAAACGAAGGGAATATCAGCCTTATACAACAGATGAGGTTGCAGAACTGATAGCGAGGGCGAAGAAACATTTTCCAAAATGGGTGAGGGTTCAGAGAATCCAGCGGGATATTCCCGTTAAGTATGCGATCGGTTTGGATAAGGGAAATCTCAGGCAGCTTGTCCACGAGAAGCTGAAGGAGTATGGTTGGAAGTGCAGATGCATAAGATGCAGGGAGATAGGGCATGGCCTGGCTTTGATCGGTTTGGGAGGCGAGAAAATCGAGGGGGGCGAGAAAATTGAGGAGATTCTCTCAAACTCTGAAATAGTTGTCGAGAGATATAAAGCTTCGAATGGATTCGAGTACTTCATAAGCTTTGAGAATCTGGATTATGATCTCTTAGCAGGCTTCATAAGGCTGAGGGATGGAAAGCCGTACTTCAAAGAAATCGAAGGTCATGCGCTGATCAGAGAGCTCCATGTTTATGGCACGTCAATTCCAATAGGAAAAAGCGATGAGGAAGCAGTACAGCACAGGGGAATTGGTGAGAAGCTGCTTGAGCAAGCCGAGGAGATCGCAAGAGAGAAGTATGATAGAATAGCTGTTATAAGCGGAGTTGGGGTAAGGAACTACTACAGAAAGCATGGCTACAGAAAGCGCGGAAATTACATGGTGAAGAGGCTTGTGTGAGGTTTAAGTAATCTGTGGCTAAATTGTGTGATTAAGTACTGAATAATTCCTAAACGATCGGTTTAGGTGACTTGAAATGAAAAGCGATATGCTTTCGAATTTTGCAGCCCTGACATCTAATTCTGCCCTTTTTTTATCTCTTTTATCCCAAAAAAGAATTTTATTTTCTGAAGAATCGCAAAACATCATTGAAAGACGAAAATAGAAAACTATTAAATACGTTCTGAAATTTATGCTGATAGATAATAAAAAAGGTGATCGGATGAAGTTATACGAGCATCAGGCTAAACAGGTATTCTCGAAGCACGGCATAAGGGTTCCGCAAGGCAAGGTTGCTCATTCTCCCGCTGAGGTTGCGGAAATTGCTGAGAAGCTTCCGGGGGATGAAGTGGTTCTTAAATCTCAAGTTCTCGTAGGCGGAAGGGGAAAAGCGGGTGGAATTGCGATAGTGAAGAAGAGTGAAGCGGCGGAAAAATCGAAGGATCTGTTCGGGATGGAGATCAAAGGTTTGAAGGTCGAAAAGCTGCTTGTTGAGGAGAAACTCGACATTCAGAAGGAGATGTATGTTGGCATGACTCTGGATAGGGAGAATAAAGGCATAGTCCTGCTTGCAAGCTCCGTTGGTGGGATGGATATAGAGGAAATTGCCGCGAAGCATCCAGACAAGATTGGAAGAAAAACCGTCAATCCAGTGTGGGGACTTTGGGATTATCAGGTCAGAGAGTTACTTTACGATGCAGGAATTCCAAAAGAATATTTCAGGGACGTTTTCGGGATTGTTAAAAGACTTTACAGCATTTTTGTTAGATACGAGGCTGAACTTACGGAGATAAACCCGCTCGTCGTCACACCAACGGGAGTCTACGCGGCAGATGGAAGGCTTAACATCGATGATAACGCTCTCTATCGCCAGAAAGAGGTTGCAGAATTTAAGGAATACGCCGGTTCCGAGCTCGAAAAGGAGGCTGAGTCGAAGGGAATCAACTACGTCAAGCTCGAAGGAAATATCGGTGTCATTGCAAACGGAGCAGGTATGTCGATGGCGACGATGGATCTGATTTATTTGGAAGGTGGTAAGCCGGCGAACTTCCTCGACATAGGAGGTGGAGCCTCTGCGGATCTCGTTAAGGCTTCAATCGATCTGATTACGAGAGATCCATCGGTTAAGGTTATTTTCGTTAACATCTTTGGCGGGATAACGAGGTGCGATGTTGTTGCTGAGGGGCTTGTTAAAGCCTTTTCAGAGATAGAGATGCAGCTTCCAGTAGTTCTAAGGCTTGCAGGGACGAATGAGGAGGAAGGAAGAAGGATAATAGAAGAATACATGGAGAAAAATCCAAACAAGCTCGTTCTTGTGAAGACGATGGAAGAGGGGGCTAAAAAAGCGGTTGAGCTTGGAGGTGGGTAAATGGCGATAATAGCGGATGAAAACACCAAAGCTGTAGTCCAAGGAATTACCGGCTATCAAGGCTCGTTTCACACGGAGAGGATGCTGAAGTTCGGCACGAAGATAGTTGCCGGAGTTACACCTGGAAAAGCCGGAGAGAAAGTTCATGGAGTTCCAGTCTTCAATACCGTGAGAGAAGCTGTGGAGGAGACAAAAGCAAATGCTTCGGTAATTTTTGTCCCTCCAGCTTTCGCCGCCGATGCGGTTTTCGAGGCGATTGAAGGCGGAATTAAGGTTGTTGTTTGCATCACCGAAGGAATTCCCGTCCATGACGAGTTGAAAATGTACTGGAAAGCCAAGCAGAATGATGTTATCCTAATAGGCCCCAACTGTCCGGGTGTGATGAGTCCCGGTAAGTCGCATCTCGGCATCATGCCAGCCGACATTTTCAAGCAGGGAAACGTTGGGATAGTTTCCAGAAGCGGAACGCTCACGTACCAGATAGCATACAACATCTCAAATCTCGGATTAGGCCAATCAACCGTGGTAGGAATAGGAGGAGACCGCATAATCGGCTCGGATTTCATAGATATACTGAAGATGTACGAGAAGGATGATCAGACCGAGATAATAGTTCTGGTTGGCGAAATCGGGGGTACTGACGAAGAAAATGCAGCTGAATTCATAGCCTCCGAGATCTCAAAGCCGGTAGTAGGATACATAGCCGGAATCACAGCCCCGCCTGGGAAGAGGATGGGTCATGCCGGGGCGATAATAGAAGGTGGGAAAGGCACCGCCGAATCTAAGATAAAAGCTTTGGAGAATGCTGATGTAAAGGTTGGCAAAACGCCGATGGAAGTTGCAGAAATAGTCAAATCCTTGCTTAAATGATTTCAGCTTTAACTGAGAGGTGAATGGATGAGAATAAGGAATGATGTCCTAATCGTTGGTGCAGGCTTAGCTGGAATGAGGGCTGCTATAGCAGCCGCAGAGGTTTCAAGGCAGCTTTCCATCGCAATCCTCGCAAAAACCTATCCTATAAGATGCCACAGCGTTTGTGCTGAAGGTGGCACGGCAGCAGTTCTGAGGGAAGGAGATAGCTTCGATCTTCATGCGTGGGATACAATTAAAGGCTCGGACTTTCTTGCAGATCAGGATGCCGTTGAGTTCTTCGTTAAAGAGATGCCGAAAGAGATTTTGAGGCTTGACAACTGGGGATGCCCTTGGAGCAGGACTGAAGATGGTAAAATCGCTCAAAGAGCTTTTGGCGGGCATTCCTTCAACAGAACAGTTTTTGCTGCTGACAGAACAGGCTTTCATGAGGTTCACACTCTCTATGAGAGAATGCTGAGTTATCCTAACATCGTTAGATTCGACGAGTATTTCATGACAAGCCTGGTTATCGAAAATGACGAGATTAAGGGCCTAACAGCCATCGATTTGCGGAATGGAGAGCTAGTCCTTTTCGAGGCTAAAGCCATAATTCTAGCGACAGGAGGGGCTGGAAGGCTTTTCGGTTTCACAACCTACAGCCATCAGGTTACCGGAGATGGCTTGGCTGTAGCTTATCGCGCCGGTGTACCGCTGAAGGACATGGAGTTCTTCCAGTTCCATCCAACCGGCTTGATTCCCTCAGGAATTCTTATGACCGAAGCATGCAGAGGAGAGGGTGGCTATTTGAAAAATAAAGATGGTCAGAGGTTCATGGAGAAATATGCCCCTGAGAAAATGGAATTAGCCCCTAGAGACGTTGTTTCCAGATCGATGTGGACGGAAATAATCGAGGGGAGGGGATTTGAGAGCCCGTATGGTCCATATATCGCTCTGGATTTGACCCATTTAGGCGAAGAAAGGATAAACGAAAGGTTACCCCTGATAAGAGATGCTGCCATAAAGTTTGCTGGAGTTGATCCCGTTGAGGAACCGATCCCTGTTAGGCCGGTAGCCCATTACACGATGGGAGGGATTCATGCCAATATGAACTGCGAGACTCCTGTGAGAGGTTTGTATGCTGCCGGAGAGGCTGCATGCATAAGCATCCATGGAGCCAACAGACTCGGCTCGAATTCAACGGCCGAATGCTTGGTATTCGGAAGGGTAGCCGGCGAGAAAGCCGCTGAATATGCTTTGAGCAAGAGTTACTATCCAAGCGTGAAGACGATTGAGAAGGAAGAAAAGAGAATCGCCTCTCTTTTCAGCGAGAAAGGTGAGGAATCCGCATATGAAATAAAAGCTGAGCTTAACCAAACAATGGATAAAAACCTGTGGATTTTTAGAGATGAAAACGGTTTGATTGAGGCTGTTAAGAAGATTAAGGAGTTAAAAGAGAGGTACAATCACGTTTCAATTGAGGACAAATCCAAAACCTTTAACACCGATCTTACGTTTGCCATTGAAGTTGGGTACATGCTGGATTTAGCTGAGATTGTTGCCATAGCAGCCTTGAACAGGAAGGAATCTAGAGGGGCGCATTACCGCATTGACTATCCGAGGAGAGATGATGCCAACTGGTTGAAGCACACCTTAGCTTACTACACCAAAGACGGCCCGAGATTCGAGTATGCTCCTGTGACGATAACTAAGTGGGAGCCGGTGGAGAGGAAGTACTAGGGTGGTGGGGATGGAAAATAAGGATAAAGGTGGTAAGAGTAAGGATGTCATCTTCAGGATAAAGAGATTCGATGGCGAAAAAAGCTACTGGAGCGATTTTGTTGTACCGGCACAGAAAGGTATGACCGTGCTTGAAGGGTTGTATTACATCAAAGGAACCTATGACGGCAGTCTTTCTTTCAGAGCCTCATGCAGAATGGGGATATGTGGTAGCTGTGCGATGAAA